>NZ_JAVFVN010000133.1:0-35388 GCF_030910085.1 Stenotrophomonas maltophilia group sp. RNC7
GCAAAAGTGTGAAACGGTTTTGCTGGAAATGCTCTCGAGCAGGACGTGAATCTTGTCTGTCTATCTGGCCCTGCCTGCCTGCATTCTGCTTGGCATTTATCTGCTGGTACGCTGCATTTCCATTCTATGGAAAATCATTGCGCCCGAGGTCCGCCACCAGTTTGCGGGCAACGCCCGGCCACACGTCTTTCATTTGCCAAACGCCGGGCGATACGCGATCAGCATCGTGTTTCCGCCGTTTACCATTTTCCCCGGCACGGCCTATTTCTCAACGCAGTTTGCCATCAAGGCGCGCGCGACCGGCGCGCCGATTGCCTATCATTCCACAAGCCGCTTCCTGTTGAGCGTCCGGCGGACGGATATGCGCGGCAATGCTTCCCATGTTTTGGGATATTTCGACTGCATGACAGCCGGGGATTACGAAATCACCTGCCTGACCCCTGAAAAGATCAGGGCGAATTTCCGGCTGGAAATCACGCCCCATGTTTCGGTCCTGAAACTCGCGCCCGTCATCGCGGGGACCATTCTTGCCGCTGGAATGAGCGTGGGCGGGACGATTGTCTTTCTGCTCTGGATGACCGGCAAAATTTGATAATGTCAGGCTGCGTTCTTGATTGCCGCCAGCATCTTTTCCTCACCGGGACGCAAGGTCAGCACCCGCACGCCATTGGCCGTGACGGCGACCGTATGCTCGAACTGCGCTGACAGTTTTCCGTCACGCGTGACTACCGTCCAGCCGTCCTTTTCCTGCTTCACCTTGGCCGTACCCTGATTGAGCATCGGCTCGATGGTGAACACCATGCCTTCGCGCAGGCGAACCCCGGTGCCGGGCTTGCCGAAATGCAGGACCTGCGGTTCTTCGTGCATTTCGCGACCGATGCCATGGCCGCAATATTCCCGCACGATGCTGTAATCATGCCGCTTGGCGTGGCGTTCGATGGCATGGCCGATATCGCCGAGCGTCGCGCCGGGGCGCACGGCGGCAATTCCCTTCCACAGCGCCTCATAGGTCACGCGGACCAGCCGTGAGGCAAAGGGCGCAACTTCTCCGACCATGTAGGTCTTGCTGGAATCGGCGATATAGCCGTCCTTTTCCAGCGTGATGTCGAAGTTGATGATCTCGCCGTTTTGAATGATCTCGTCATTCGACGGCATGCCATGGCAGACGACCTCGTTCTTCGAGCTGTTCAGCACATAAGGATAGTCATATTGCCCCTTACTGGCAGGCCGCGCCTGCAATTCGCGGGTGATGTAGTCCTCGACCAGATCGTTGACCTGCATCGTGGTCATGCCCGCCAGCGGGGTGCGGTCGAGAAGGGCAAAAACTGAGGCGAGCAGCGCGCCGGATGCCGCCATCTTTTCCACTTCGGCCGGCGTCTTGGTCATGACGGCTGCACTGCCAGAACCGACAAAACCGGCAGCTCGACCTGCGCTGCGCGCAACTGCATCTGCACGATCTCGTTGAACGACAGGTCGGGATGGGCCTGCGCCAGCATGCCGATCTTCATCCAGTATTCAGCCTGCGCATTGATCGAACGGCACATGACGTCGCTCGCCTTGCGCAGTTCTTCATGCAGCTCGTCACCGATCTTTACGATACCCATAACAGTGTCCGAAATAAGAGTTTGATATACGAACCATATATAAACCGTATATGCGCATCGATCAAGCTTTCTACTCTTCCTCCTCAGCCAATCAAATCATTTGCATTTAATACGGCACTTTACTATAAGGCACCGTATGGAAATTATCGAGCAAAAGCATCGTGCCCTTCTGGGCGAAATGGAACGCCGGCACAGCCCGTCCACCGACGCGCTGAAAGCCTGTTTTGAAGTCTTGTCGCTTGCTGCGGCCATTGACCGGGATTGCGCCAGCCGGCTGGCGCCGCACAAGCTTTCGGAGGGCAAGTTCGTCCTGCTGTTTCTGCTGCACGATGCGCCCGAGGGCCTCTCGCCGCACGCGCTTTCGGAACGCGCAGGCGTCACGCGCGCCACCATCACCGGCCTGCTGGACGGGCTGGAGCGTGATGGTTTCCTCAAGCGCCACGCGGATAGCGCGGACCGCCGCAAGCTGACTGTCCGGCTGACATCCGAAGGCTCGCTGCTGGCGCAACAGCTTTTCGAACAACATACCGCATGGATTGCAAGCCTGATGAGCGATCTCTCATCAGGCGAACAGCAGCTTCTCAGCACCTTGCTGCGCCGCATCTGGAGCCGCACCGACGCCGGTCGCTCCTTCAAGATCAATGAAACCCTAAGGGATATGACATGACCTATTACCTCGCCGAGCTTTATTCCCCAAAATCGAGCTGGCACGCACTCGATGCTGAAGGCCGGCAGGCCTTCTTCGAGAAAGTCGGCGCGGGCATAGGCGGACTTGCGGCGCTCGGTATCGAGGCTTTGGCGTTGGGGCCTGTCGACGCGACAAAGCCTTTTGCGCCCGGTCAGAATTTCTTCGCTATCTGGCGTTTCCCGGACGAAGCAGCCCTCGACATGCTGATTGCCGGAATCACCGCCACCGGCTGGCATGATTATTTCGACACGATAAATGCGGCTGGCGCTGGCACCGACCTTCCCGGCCATCTGGCGCAACTGGCAGGCGTGCCTTTCCGGGAAGCCGCCTGATACTACAGGTGCATTCTTCGTGATGCCGGGCTGAAACAGCGCTTTGTCTGCGTTCCGGTGCCTACCTTCAAATACGCTCCGCTCCGGTACTCGAAAATCACTCTTTCGCCACGGCCCGACGAATTTGCAACTGTGGCGCCAAGCTGATCGCCCATGCCGATAAATGCTTCCCTCTGAGAGCGACCTTTATGCGTCCAAATGGACGCAGGGCGCTCCAGGGAAGGATTTTTCTTATCCACACATGCTCCTGGCTGATCCCGCCGACTGATTCCGCCGACGGATCCCGCTTGACTCTTGCCTCGCTCGATTCAATACTAGAACAAATAGAGAACAATTTGACAGGAATCGAACGTGAGCGGCATCGACATCGCGGCGTTGCGGCGCATGGTTACGGCCATTGCAGGCAATGATCCGCAAGGCAGTTTTGCCAGCAGGACAGGAAGCGAGGACAGGTGCGGTTTTGCGCGCGCCCGCAGTTTCACGCTTGGCCTTGCCGGGGCAGATGCCGCCTTTCCGCATGGTCTGGCGGGCGATGCGCTGCACGAGGTCTTTGCCGAAAATCCGGGCGCGCATATGGCGGCGACCGGCTTTGCGCTCGCCTTTGCCGCCCGCGCGGCAGAGCACTCCACACAATATCGGCGCCCCATCATCTGGATCGAGGAGGAAAAGGCTGCAAGCGAATATGGCGGGCTTTATCCGCCGGGGCTCCATGCCTTCGGCATCGATCCGTCGCGGCTTCTGATCGTGCGCTGCCCCACGGCGCAGGATGTGCTGAAAGCGGCAAACGATGCGCTGGAAGCGGGCAGCGGCGGCAAGGCCTCGCATCTTGTTTCCGGCGTCGTCGCCTCGGTGACAGGCCAGCCGAAATGTCTCGACCTCACCGCCTCGCGCCGCCTGCTTCTTGCAACAGAAACCGCTCAGCTGCCCGTCATCCTGCTCAGGAGCCACCGGACGGCGGTGCAAAGCGCTGCCGTCAGCCGCTGGCGGGTGGCGCCCGCGCCATCGCGTTCAAGCGGAGCGAGTGCGCCGGGAAAGCCCGCCTTTTCCGCCGTGCTGGAGCGCAACCGCCACGGCACATGCGGACAATGGATCATGGAATGGAACAATGAAACCCTTGAATTTGGTGCACGAGAACGGGACGGCAGAACGCTTGTTTCTCGCCCTGTGGTTTCCGTTTCTGCCGACCGACCGGCTTCGCCGCGCCGTTCCGCATGACGGCAGGGAGCGCCCGCCCCTGGTGGTGACCGAGCGCACGGCCAATGCGCTGCGCCTGACGGCGGTGGATGCGGCGGCGGCAAGGCTCGGTCTTTTCCCCGGCATGGCGCTGACGGATGCCCGCGCCCGCGTGGAAAGGCTGGAAGTGGCGGCCGCAGCACCAGAACAGGATGCGGCATTGCTCAAGCGCCTTGCCCATTGGTGCGAGCGCTACACGCCGCTCGTCGCCTATGATGAGCCGCATGGGCTGATGCTCGACATAACCGGCTGCGCGCATCTGTTCGGCGGGCTCGCCGCCATGCGCGCCGACGCCATCGGCCGCATCGAACGCGCCGGGCTGAAGGTGCAGGCAGCGATTGCCGACAACAGTTTTGCCGCACGGCTTCTGGCACGGGGAACGAAGGGCGGTGTCTTTAGCAAGGCGGAGGCCGACCGGCAGCTTCCCCGCCTGCCGCTTTCCGCGCTGGAACTGACGCAAGCCGCCGAAACCGGACTCAAGCGCGCCGGGCTGAAACGCATCGGCGATGTGATGGGGCTTCCGCGCGCCGCGCTCACCGCCCGCTTCGGCACTGATCTTGCGACTCGGCTCGATCGGCTGGCGCGGCGCGAGCGCCCCCGGCTGTTCGCCCGCATGCGAGGCTTGACCCATGCTGACCCTGCAACGCGGCCGCCACCACGGACTGCTCATCGCACCGCGCTGGCCCTCCACCCGCATCCAGCTGGAAGAAGAGGTACTGCAACGCCTGCTCGACGCGCAGGCATTGCTGCCTGCCGGGCTGCGCCTGCTCGTCACGCGCGGCTTCGAACCCAGCCACAGCCGGCTCGGCAGCTTCCGTCGTGGCGTGCGTTGGCTCGGCATCGCAGTGTTCCGCGCCTGCTATCCGCAGCGCCATGATGAAGTCGATGCCATCTTCGGCGCCAACGGCCACGACATCGATGGCCGTCATATCGATGTCTCAGTGGTACTGCACGGCAAGCGGCTACGGCTGCTGCCACTGGGCGTGTTCACCCCGCCGCGCTGGCAGCATCGTCGCACCGCCCGCCATGCCGAAGCGATCGCCCGGGTGAAGCGCAGCCTCCAGCACTGCGGTTTCGAGCTGCATCGCAACCCCACCGAAGCCCTGCAGATCCACTGCGATTATCGTCCGCGCTGACCTCGCAGTCGGCCATGCATGCCGCGCCTTGCGCTCATGGATGCAAATGATTCTCTTTTGCTGTAAGGTGCAGCCGCTGCCCTTGCCGCCGCGGGCTGTTTTCCCTTTCCCAGTTGTCGCCCGCCCCGTGTCCACGCCTGTCGAACCGACGGATGTCGCGCAGCTGTGCGCGGCCCACTACCGGCCGCTGCACGCCCATGTCCGCCGTAAACTCCCGCAACGCAGCGACGCCGATGACGTCGTCCAGGAAACCTGGCTGCGCGTCGTCAGAATCGCCGCCAGTGGCCTGCTGAGCAATGGCCGCGCCTACCTGTACCGCGTCGCCCACAACCTGATCGCCGATCATTACCGGCAACGCCAACGCCGGCGCGAAGACGCTCTGGATGACGCGCAGCTGCTCGCCATCGCTGATCCTTCGCCCCTTCCGGAGCAGCGCCTGCTCGATGCCGAACAGCTGCGCCACCTCGACGCGGTCATTGCCGCCTTGCCGCCCCGGTCGCGCCAGGTGTTCCTGCTGGCACGGGTGGAGCAGATGGCACTGGTAGAGATCGGCCGACAGCTGGGGATCAGCCGGCAGACCGCGCACGGCCATCTGCTGCGTGCGCTGGTCGCGCTGCAGCAGGTACCCGGCGCATGAGCCAGGAGGCGATCGCGCGCGAGGCCGCACGCTGGTGGCTGGACGGCCGCGACGGCGGCCGTGACGAGCGTGCGTTCAGCCAGTGGTACCACGCCGATGCGCGCCACGCCGCGCAGTACCAGCACCTGCAGGCGCTCTGGCTGGCCGGTGATGCAACACCCAGCCTGCAGCGGCACCAGCTCCGGCGGCAGCGCCGGCGCCTGCGCGACGCCGGTACGGCCGTGCTGCTGCTCTGTGCGTTCGGCCTGTATACCCACCAAGCCGCGCCACCGGCCGCGCAGACGATGCGGACGGCGGCAGGCGAGATCCGCGAAGAAGTACTGCCGGATGGCTCGCGCGTACTGCTCTCGCCCGGCAGCGAAGTCCATGTCCGCATCGATGCACAGCGCCGACAGCTGCAGCTGGAGCGCGGCCAGGCCTGGTTCCAGGTCAGCGCCGACGCTGCGCGACCGTTCCAGGTGCATACCCCGCACGGTACCGTCACCGCGTTGGGCACCGCGTTCGATCTGGCGGTACTGCGCGGCGACAGCGTGGTCACGGTCACCGAGCACCGCGTCAACGTGGTGTCCGGCAGCAGCACCCGCCAAGCATCCGAAGGGCAGCAGATGCGATTCGACGCGAAGGCATCCGCCACGCTGCTTCCAGCGGAGGGGGCTGCCCTGGCCTGGCGCGAGCGGCGCCTGCACTGGGTCTCCGCACCCTTGACCGAGGTCACCCAGGGCCTGGATCGCTGGCATGGCGGCCACACCTGGATCATCGGCGCACAGCTGCGCCAGCAGCCGGTCACCCTGCTCGGCAGCGCCGACGGCGCGGCGCGCAGCCGCGACCAGCTGGCCACACAGCTGCGTGTGCGCGTGCTCCGCCTGGGCGCGGGCGTGCAGGTGTGGCTGCCGCCACGCAGGGGACATCGCGATGCACCCTGACATCGGCCCTGCCGCTGCGTCTACCCAGGATGACGACGCGCTGCGTCAGCCCCTGGAGCTCCCGATGCCGTTTCACCGCCCCCTTGTCCTCGCCCTGTCACTGGCCTGCGCCATTCCGCTTCCACTGTTGTCGGCCAGCGCGCACGCGCAGACCGTCACGCGCCACTTCGATCTTCCTGCACAACCGCTGGCCAGCGCGCTGGATGCGTACAGCCGGCTGACCGGTGTCGATCTGGTGATCGGGGCGGCATTGCCGAGTGGCCAGACGGCACCGGCGCTGCGCGGACAGTTCGATGATGCGCAGGCGCTGTCGCGCCTGCTGGTCGGCAGCGGCCTGCGCCCCCGCTTCATCGACACACGCCGTGCAACGCTGGAACCGGCGCCGGCCGAACCCACCGACGGCAGCCGTCGAACCGGCCCGCTGCGCGTACAGGGCGATACCGCGCGCCGCCACGCCCCCAGCGCCGGTGCCAGCCAGTACGTGCCGGCCATCCGAGATGGCTTCGCGCCCTCCGTCGGCAGCGAACGCGTAGCCATGGCCGAGCGCCAGGACGGCAACAGCCTGCTGCGCTCGATGCCCGGCACCCACAGCTTCCATTCGCGCAGCCAGCCCGGCCTGCAGGTCAACATCCGCGGCATGACTGGCGCCGGGCGGGTCAACACCATGATCGATGGTGTCACCCAGACCTTCCGCAACAACGCGGGCCATGGCTCCGGTGGTCCGTTCGCCTACGTCGACCCGTTCCTGCTGGCCGGCGTGGACGTGCAACGCGGTGCGGTCGCCGGTGGTGATGGCGCAGGCACGCTGGCCGGCAGTGCCAATTTCCGCACACTGGATATCGATGACCTGCTCGGTGAAGACCGTGACTGGGGCCTGCGTGCAGGCTACCGCCACGGCAACAACGGCTACGGCAATGGACGCACCTTCGCCGGCGCCTGGCGCCACAGCGAGGACGGCGGTGATCGCCAGTTCGGCCTGCTGGCCGCTGCCAGCAGCAGCCGCAGCAGCGAATACGCCACCGCGCGGGGGCAGAAGAACGACGCCGACCCGGGCAGCCAGCAGCCCAGCAGCTGGCTGCTGAAAGCACGCCTGCAGCCGAGCGACCAGCATCGGCTGGACCTGAGCCACATGCATTACGAAAACGACTTCTACCACAACTACCCGTGGCAGATTTCCGCACGCAACCAGCGCGCCAGCTACCACTACACGCCCTATTCGCCGTGGATCGACCTGCGCGCGACCTTTGCCAGCAACAAGACCCGGCTGTTCTATCCGCCCGTGGAGGATTCCAGCTACATCGGTCGCCGCACCCACAGCAGCCTGAGCAGCTGGACCCTCGACAACACCAGCCGCTTCGATATCGGCGCGCTGCAGGCCCGCTGGAACACCGGCATCAAGCACCAGTCGGATATCCATGTGGCCGACACCCCCACCCTGCGCGGCGCCAACCCGCAGGGCCGCAGCCAGCTGGACAGCGTGTTCAGCACGCTGGAACTGCAGTACGACGTCTACGCGCTGACCGCAGGCCTGCGCCAGGACCGCTTCGGCATCCGTGGCCACATCCCGGTGTGCTCGGATGTCCCCGGCCAGTGCGCGGAGATCAATGGCGGCGGCATCGACGTGCGCCGCACCCAGCACGCGCTCAGCCCCAGCCTGGCGGATTCATGGCAGGCCACCGACTGGCTGCAACTGTTCGCTGAAGTCTCGCGCACCTCGCGGCCGCCACGCGTCCAGGAGATGTTCTTCGAGAAGATCCCACTGGAAGGCATCAGCGATGCCGATGGCGTCGGCGCCAACCCATTCCTGCGCCGCGAGCGCTCGCGCAACCTGCAGTTCGGCGCCAACCTCAGCACCGACTCGCTGCTGGTCGACGGTGACCTGGCCCAGCTGCGGGTCACCCGCTTCGACAACCGCATCCGCGACTACATCAAGCCGCAATACCTGCTGATCGTGCATCCACCGGAAGTGGAGCCAGTCGTGGTACCGATCGACAGCGATCCGCAGCTCACTGCCTGGACCGACGCACTGGACGTGGACGACTTCAGCACCACCACGCGCTGGATGAACCACCCGGGCGTGGTGCGCATGCGCGGTATCGAGCTGGAAGCGCACTACGCCAGCGCGCACTACCACGCGACGCTGAGCTGGACCCGCTCGCACACCAGCGCGCCCGCCATCGAATTCGTCAACCTGGAAGACATCACCGCCCTGCCCGACCGCTACTGGACGCTGGACGTGGGCGGCCGCTGGTGGCAGCAGCGCGTGCAGGCCGGACTGCGTGCCGAGTACTCCGGGCCCACCGAGGAAGGCTACGACTTCTTCCAGACCCGCAAGACCGGTGGCACCGGTGTACTCCTCGACTTCTACGCCAGCTTCAAGCCCCAGCCCAACACCACCCTGTGGCTGAACATCGAAAACCTGCAGAACAAAGCCTATGACAACAATGCCTCGATCGACAGCATCTTCAGCCCGATCCTGGACCGCGGCAACGGCCGTGGCCGCACCGTCTCGATGGGCGTCAATGTGGCGTTCTAGCCGTCGCTGGCTGCCGCTCTGCCTGCTTGCGCTGGCCGCAATGGTCAGCGCGCAGCCGATGCCCGGCACGGTGATCGACCTGGCCAGTGGCCAGCCCCTGGACGAAGCCGCATTCGTGAAGCGCGCAGCGAATGCCCCGCGAGTGCTGCTGGGCGAACGCCACGATCTGGCCGGTGACCACACCGCCCAGCGCTGGCTGCTGCACGCGCTGCAGCAGCAGCGTCCACAAGGCGCGCTGGTACTGGAGATGATTGCCAGCGAACGCCAGCCGCGCCTGCAGCGGGTGCAGCGCTGGCTGGCCAACGGCAACCATGCCGACGGTGCGCGCCTGCAGGAGCTGCTGGGCTGGGATACACGCTGGCCGTGGGTGGCCTATGGCGGGCTGGTACAGGACGCCACCGCTACCGGCATTCCCCTGCTCGGCGGCAACCTGGCGCGTGCCGAGGTCAATGCGTTGCTCGCTTCCGACAGGTCGGTACGGTTCCCGATGCCCACCGCACGGCACCGCCTGTCGGCCGTGGTGCTGGCCCAGCATGCGGACGCAGCACCGATGCTGGAAGGGATGCTGGCCGTGCAACAGGCCCGCGACACGCGCATGGCACAGGTAATGACCGAGGCACCGGCACCCACGCTGCTGTTGGCCGGTCGCTGGCATGTACTGCGCGGTACCGGCGTGCCGGGCTACCTGCCAGCGGACACACCGGCGCTGGTGATCGCACTGGCCTCGCCCGGTGAATCCGTCGAGGCGGCCGACGCCGACCTGCTATGGGTGCTGGACGATGAGTGAGCGCGGCCAACACTGGCAGGCGATCGCCATCAGCATCGGGCTTCACCTGTTGCCCCTGCTGCTGTTGGTGCACTGGGTGGCCGCGCCGCCATTGCCGCCGCCGCCGGAGAAGGACGTGCGTATCAGCCTGCGCCTGCTGGCACCGGCAACGCCGCCGCAGCCACTGGAAGAACGCCAGGCCGACACCCCCAGCCAGGCGCAGCAGGCCCGCGCATCCCAACCCACGAAGTCGCCCCCTCCACCGAAACCCACCGCCGCACGCGAGGGCGAGGTAGCCGCCAGCGAACGCGGTGGCGCTGGCCGGCAAGCCCTGCCGGTCGCCCCGCCTGCGGCCGCGACCGATGCAAGTCCCGCACCGGCATCGGTCACGGCCGCGCCGCCCGCTCCCGACGCCCCACCGGCGGACTTCCAGGCCGGCGCCGCCAGCGACCAGTGGGAAGCCCGCCTGATGGCGCGGCTGGAGCGCTATCGCTACTACCCTGCTGCGGCCCGCGCACGGCGCCAGCAGGGCACTGCCTGGGTCAGGGCCAGCATCAATCGCGAGGGACGCCTGCTGGCCCTGCGGTTGGAGCAGTCCAGCGGCCAACCGATGCTTGACGGCGCCGCACTGCAGACCTTCCGCCGCGCGCAGCCACTACCGCCCATTCCCGATGAACTGAAGGCACCACAGGAACTGGTGGTGCCGGTGGAGTACTACCTGCGCTAGGCGTTGTGGAACTGTGCTGCAGTCTGCAACCTCAACCCAGGTTCAGGTCAAACACATCCGGCGCAACAGAGCAGTCCGCCGTGTGCAACGATCGCGGCGTGCTGTATCGCCGGGCCCATGCCCGGCTGCTCCATGCGAACGGCAGCCGAGCATGGGCTCGGCCCTACAGGGGAACAGAACCTGGCCGGGCGAGGCCCCGGCGCGAAGGAGGCAGGGCTACGTCCACGCCGGATCCGCAGTGAAATCGATGGTCAACCAGAACGTGCTGCCCCGCGCATCCAGCCGCACGGCGATCTCATCGCGCATCGCATCGACCTCGCCCACCGAGCCCAATGGCGTACCGGGGTCTGCCAGCACATGGATCTCGATGAAGCGCATCCGCCCCATCTTCGCCACGTGGCTGGTGAAACCGGCATAGCCACGCTCGGACACGAACGCCTGCATCACCTGCTGCACGCGCCGGTCCAGGTCATCCGGCGCCACCTGCAGCACTTCGCGCATGGCCTTCCATGCACTGCGCGCCGGCACTGGCAGTACCGCCAGGCTGATCAACGCCAGCACGATCGAATCCAGGTACGGGACCCAGTGGTGCCACTTGCCGCCATGCAGGACCAGGGCCAGCACGAAGGCCAGCACCACCGCCAGGCTCATCAACCCACCCAGCAACCAGCCTCTTACATCCAGCCACAACAGCGCCGAGCGCAGGCGCCGCGCACGCTGCGCGACGAACGTCGCCATTGCCAGGTTGCTGGCACTCAGCAGCGCCGCCCACCACAGCGCGGGCCCGAATTTCACCTCGTGCCCGCCCGTGGTCAAGCCAATGACCGCGTTGGCCAGCGCATACACGCAGGCCAGCGACAGGATCACGCCGCCGAGTGCCTCGACCATCGGCTCCAGGTGCCAATAGCCGTACTGGAAGCGCGGGCTCTGCTCCCGCGCCACCAGCCGCAGTACCGACAACGACACCAGGGTCAAGGCAACGTCGACCAGGCTGTACACGCCGTCGAACAGGATCGCCTGCGATCCCACCAGCAGGCCACCGATGAAGCCGACCGCGCTCACCGCGATGGTCACCCCGATGGAGAACTTCAGGATGCGTTGCTCGCGCGCGGTATCCATCGCTCGCCGAAGGGCCGACCGTCGCCGGTCAGGCCTTCAGCACCTCCACCTTGTACGAGGTCGCATCGCCATCGTGCTCGATGATGAGCCCGTGCACATCCGACTCGAAGCCCGGGAAGCGCGCATTCTGTTCACGGGCAATACGCAGAGACTGGATGATCGGTTCGTCGCTGTCGCCGAATCGCTCGCCCGGCATGATGGTCGGAATGCCCGGCGGATACGGCACCAGCATGGTCGCCGCGACGCGACCACTGAGCTGCTCGATGTCGACCCGCTCGATCTCGCCCTTCACCAGGTGGTTGTAGGCATCGGCCGGGGTCATCACCGGCGTCGGCAGATCCACGTACATCTCGCGCATCACCTTGGCGACCTCGAATTCCTGGTTGAACGCGTGCAATGCATCGCACAGGTCACGCAGTCCCCAGCCGGCGTAGGCAATCGGATAGTCCGCCGCCAGCGTCGGCAATGCCTGGCTCAGCGGCGCGTTGCAGTCGTACAGCTCCTTGAAGGCCATCAGCTCGGTGACCAGCGTGCTCCACTTGCCCTTGGTAATGCCCATCGAGAACAGGAACAGTACCGAATACAGGTTGGTCTTCTCCACAGTGATGCCGCGGCCCCACAGGAACTTGCTCAGCACCGCCGCCGGAATGCCCAGCGTGCCCATGCTGCCGTCCATCGCCAGGCCCGGGGTCAGCAGGGTCACTTTGATCGGGTCGATCAGCACGTAGTCATCGACCAGATTCTCGAAGCCGTGCCAGTGCGCGTCCGGCTGCAGGTACCACTCCTCGCGCTTGGCCACCAGCGGCGCCGGCGTATCGCCCTTGTCCAGGCTGCGCTCGACCTTGGTCGGCTGCCACACACTGAACCACCAGTCGTCGCGCCCGAGGTCGTCACGCACGTGCAGCATCGCGCGGCGGAAGGCGATCGCCTCGTCATGCATTTCCTGCACCAGCGAACGGCCGGCCTCGCCCTCCATCATCTTCGAGGCCACGTCACAGGCCGCGATCACCCCATAATGCGGGCTGGTCGAGGTGTGCATCATGAACGACTCGTTGAAGCGCTCGGCATCCAGGTCGCGCTGCGCCGAGTTGCGTACGTGGATCATCGACGCCTGCGAGAACGCGGCCAGCAGCTTGTGGGTGGAATGCGTGGTGAAGATGATCGCATCCTGCTCGCGCGGCTTGCCCTTGGCCATGCCGTAGTGGTTCTCATAGAACGGATGGAACGCGGCGTAGGCGTACCAGGCTTCGTCGAAGTGCAGGAAGTCGACCGCGCTGCCGATTTCGTCGGCGATCTTCTCGGCGTTGTAGCACAGGCCGTCGTAGGTCGAGTTGGTGACCACCGCAATGCGCGGCTTGGAACCGGCCTTGTAGGCCTGGCTGGCCAGCGGGTTGGCGGCGATGCGCTGCTGCAGCGACTCCGGCGTGAACTGATCCAGGCTGATCGGGCCGATGATGCCGTGTGCGTTGCGGCTTGGGGTGAAGTACACCGGCACCGCGCCGGTCATGATCAGCGCGTGCAGCAGCGACTTGTGGCAGTTGCGGTCGACGAACACCACGTCGCCGCGGGCCACCGTGCCATGCCAGACGATCTTGTTGGCGGTGGAGGTGCCGTTGGTGACGAAGAAGGTATGGTCGGCACCGAAGTTGCGCGCCGCCTCCTCCTCGGCATCCTTGATCGGGCCGGTGTGATCCAGCAGTGAGCCCAGTTCCGGCACCGAGATCGACAGATCGCTGCGCAGGGTGTTCTCACCGTAGAACTGGTGGAACGCACGGCCGACCGGCGACTTGGTGAATGCCACGCCGCCTGCATGGCCCGGCGTATGCCAGGAGTAGTTCGACTCTGCCGCATGATGGATCAGCGCCTTGAAGAACGGCGGCAAGAGATTCTTCATGTAGTCTTCGGCCGCGCGCATCACCTGCCGCGAGATGAAGCTCTTGGTGTCTTCAAACAGGAAGATGAAGCCGTGGATGTACTTGAGCAGCTTGCTCGGCACCTTTTCGATGGTGCGGCGCTCGCCGTACAGGAACACCGGCAGGTTGGCGCGGCGCGCACTCTGCTCGCGCAGGAAGGCGGTGAGGCGCTGGAACTCGCCATCCACCTCTTCGCTGCCATCGATCGAGATCAGCACCGCCGAGGCCGCCACGTAGGTACGGGCGCCGGCGCGCGCATCATCCAGGTTGAGCCCGCACAGCACCCGCTGGTCGTTGCTGCGCAGCTCTTCCACCAGGGCGCGGATCAGGATGCCGCCGATGCGCGGCGACTCGTAGTCGTTGTCGATGACAATGACCGGGTAGTCCAGGGACTTGAAGTACACGTTGATTCTCCTTGTCGAACTCAGGAACGCTGGGCGCGGGCGCTGATGGCCGATGCCTCGCGGGCGCGCTGCCGCTGCTGGCGGCGCTCCTCGCTGAAGAAGGGATAGAACACGGTGATGAACAGCACGAACAGGAAGGCGTACTGCACGATGGTTCCCGACGAGCCGTAGATTGCCCACAGGCAGTACACGACGGTCAGGCTGGTGAGGGTCCAGAACGCACCGGTATGGACCAGGGTGTGCGAACGCTCGACCACGAAGTAGCAGGCCACGCACGAGTAGATGTAGGGCAGCAGGGTCAGCACCACGGCCGCCGACGTGATCACGTCGAACTGGGCCGACGCGGTTTCCGAGGTAGAGGTCACCAGCACTGCCAGGGTCATCAGCACCGCCACGATCAGCACGCCCTTGACCGGCACGTCGTCCTTGTTGGTCTTGCTGAAGATGCTTGGGAACAGGCCATCATCCGAGGCCGCCTTGGCACTCTGCGCGGTCAGCAGGATCCAGCCACCCAGCGAGCCGGCGGCGCCGATGAAGGCGCACAGGCTGACCAGCGCGCCGCCCCAGCCGCCGACCGCCTTGGCCGCCGCCAGCGCGAACGGTGCGTCGGACACCTGTAGTTCCGAGTTCGGCACCATGCCCATGATCACAGAGGAGCTGGCGATGTAGGCGATGGCCGCCAGGAACACGCCGGCCAGGGTGGCGCGGGCCACGTTCTTCTCCGGGTTCTCGACCACGCCAGCCGTGACCGAAGCCGATTCGACACCGATGAAGGCCCACAGGGTCAGTGCCGCGGCACTGGAGATCGCGCCGAAGTTGGACTCACCGGACACGTTGTAGGCGCCCTTGAAGATATCGGCATCGAAGAAGAACCAGCCGAAGATGGCGATGCCCAGGATCGGCACCAGCGCGAAACTGGTGGTGACCGTCTGCACACGGCTGACGAAGGCCGGGCCGATCACGTTGGCAAAGCTCAGCGCCCACACCAGGATCAGCACCGCGATGCAGCGCACCAGCGGCTCGGACAGGATCGGGAAGAAGTAGCTGAAATAGCCCACCGCGGCGATCGGGATGGCAACGTTGCCGATCCAGTTGGCGAACCAGTAGATTGTATTGGTCTGGAAGCCCATGTAGGGCCCGAACCAGTCACGCGCATAGGCATACGGACCGCCCGCCTTCGGCGCCAGCTTGCCCAGCTTGGCGAATACGAAGGCCAGCAACAGCGCACCGGCCGTGGTGATCAGCCAGCCCCAGATCGATGCGGTACCGATCTTGGCCAGGCTGGACGGCAACAGGAACACGCCTGAGCCCATCATGTTGCCGGCGACGAGGAAGGTGGCTCCGACCACCCCGATTTTCTTTGCTTCTGCCATGACAATCTCCTGTACTGGCATGAGCCCGGTGCGGCCGGGCGTGGGGACGGTTGCGCTGGCGTAACGCCGCTGGCGCTTACTTGATGAAGTTGTATTGCAGGCTGCCCTGCACCCGGACGGTGTCGCCGCGCGCGCCGCCCTGCTGTTCCAGGCGGCCGTACAGCAGCTCCATGCCCATCGTCCACGACGGCGCCGGGCTCCAGATCAGGTTGAACACGCCGTATCGGCTCTGCCGGAAGGCATCGGCGGCGAGTGCGGCATTCCGCTCCAGGGTCAACTGGCCGAAGATCAGGTTCGAACGCCAAAACCCGGACCAGTAATGGGTGTAGCCGACGAAGCCGCCGTGCAGGTCCAGCGCGTCGAGACGGCCATCGGCACCGACCACCGCGTCCAGCCCGGAGCCGGTCAGGTCCGCGGTGTAGCGGCTGAGGCCGCGCCCGCCGAGCGCGCCGAACAGCAACAGATCGCGCTCGCCTACCGATGCCGAGCCACTGAATTGCAGGCCGCCGGCCATGCGCCGGTCACGCTCGCCGTCACCGTCATAGGCCAGGCTGCGCGCCACCGCGCCCAGCTGGAGATGGCCCCAGTCGCGCTCCATGCGTGCGGTCACGGTCACATCCGGCAGCCGGTTCACTGCGGCCCGTTCATCACTGGCACCGGCCAGTTCGGTCCTGGGGTCTTCGGCGGCCAGCGTCAGGGTGTTGCCCTTGCCCATCGCGAAGCTGTGGTGGATGCCGGCCACCAGCAGATAGCCGGCGCCGCCGGGACCGGCGAAGTCGAGCGTGTCGGGCAGGCTGTCCGGGTCCATGAAACTGGAGTAACCGTAGCCGGCATAGGTATTGCCAAGCTGGCCATACGCGTGGCGCAGACGGAACGCGTAGCCTTCACTGCTGCCGAAGAAATCATTCTCCAGGTAGAAGCGCAGGTTGCCGTGCGTGGTCGGGCGCCGTGCCTCGAAGCTGAAGCGGGTCTGCTTGGCGTGGATGTTGAAATTGGAAACATCGCGATGGCTGCCGCCCACCGGCATCGATGAGGGGATGAACTGATCCTCGTCACCGGCCGCACGCGAATCGGCAATCGCATCGAGCTTGGCATAGCCGCCAATGCGGATCACCGTGTCAGTACCTGGAATGGCAAAGAAGCCCTTCAGATCCGGGTCGGTCGGCCCAGCAGCGCTGTCGGGACGCGAGGCCGCTGTTGAGGGATCGGCCACCGATTCGCGCTGCGGCAGCACCGGTTGCGCCACACCCGGCACCTGCGTGGGATGCAGCAGGTTGGCACTGCTGCCAGGTGGTGTCACCGGCGCCGTTACCTGCGCAGCGGCCACGACAGCGCCCTCGCGTTGTTCGAGCCGATCCAGGCGCTTCTGCATGCCCTCCAGTGCCTGTCGCATGGCAGCGATTTCCTGGCGCAATGCGTGCGCATCCTCCTGGCCATTCTGCTGCGCATAGGCTGGCGTGACCGCCAGCGCGGTCAGGCAGGCCAGACTCAGTACCGCAAAGCGCATTGCATCCTCCCTGGACGAACATTCGCAGCGCACTGACGGCGCGCGCGCAGGCGCAGCTCCGACATTGCGTTGCCGTTGCTGGAAATGCGGGTACTGCGTCGACGACACCGGCCAGCCTGCGCATGGCAGGCAACAGGACGATGACACTGCCCCGCCCGTACCGATATCGACGCCATCAGGGCCGCACTGCCGGAGAGGTGGCGACCGCAGCGGTCTGGGTAACAACCAGGGAGTGAGAACGTCGTGAATGGCTGTGCCGACTGCCCCGGTTCAGGGCGTGTCAGGCGCGGCATCCCTGGCGCGTTGACGCTGTATTCCATGCGTCACAGGCTAATCCGCATGTCGTTTTTGGCCTTGATTGGAATCAAGGCGCGATGCTTGATGTCAGTCACGATTCAGACGTGACGACGAACAGGAGGTGCGCAGCCTGCATCACCCGCACAGGTGACGAAAAGCAACAGGCCCGCATGCTGCCATGCGGGCCTGTGGTGTCGCATCACGGCGTGGGTGCCGGTCAGCGCGGGCCCAGCACCGTCTGCAGGTCAGCGCCCTGTGGCAGGCCGGCGCGACGCTGCACCTGGCCCTGTGCATCCTGGAACAGGATGCCCGGCGTGCCCTGGAAGCCCATTTCAATCATCAGCACCTGGTTGGCGTCGAGCTTGCCGGCGATCTCGCGGCTGATGCTCGGCAGGGCCTTGATGCCACCACGGTCGAACTGGTGTTCGTTTTCCAGCAAGGCCGCACTCGGGTCACGCGCAGACAGGATGGCCGCAGCCTTGGCCGGGCTGTCCTCGCGAATCACGCCGACCATGATGTGGCGCAACTGCACCTTGCCGGCGTCGACCCACGGACGCGCTGCTTCCCAGAACTTGTGGCAGTACGGGCAGTTGGCATCACTGAAGGTATAGACCACGCGCGGCGCATCGGCCTTGCCGTCACGCACCCAGGCACTGGCCTCCAGCTTGGTCCACATCCTGGCCGACATCGGTGCTGAAACCAGCTTCTCCACCGCCTCGGCGGCCACGTCGTTGCCCTCGGCATCGAACAGGCTGCCTACCAGCACATGCTTGCCGTCGGCGGTGACATAGGCTGCGGCCGGTTGCTGCCCACCCACCACGCCAGCGAATCCACGCAGGCCACCCGGTGCATCGAACTCGGCAACGACTTCAAAACCGTGCTTCTCGATGCCTTTCAGCACTGCGGGGCGCTCGCCCTTTGCCGCTGGGGCCTGAGCGCTCGCTGCCGGCGCTGCCGTTGCCTTGCCTGGCGGGGTCTGGGCCTGGCTGCAGGCGGCCAATGCCAGCATGACCGGCAGCAACAGCACCGCCGGAGCGATGCGCAGGGAAGTCGACAACATGGGAACTCCGTAGTGAGATGCCCGCGCAGGCTACCGCAGCCGGCGCAGTTTGTGTTCAAGACCCGCCGCCGTCAGTTCGCCAAGGTGCAGTTCACGCAGGCGGCCTTCGGCGTCGAAGAACAGCGTCGACGGATAGGCCTGTACACCCAGCACGGTTGACGCCGAGGCGGTATCGTCCAGCAATACATTGCCCAGCCGGAGCTGTTCGGATGCGATGAAACCCTTCACTTCGTCCAGGGTTTCTCCCTGGTTGAGGAACACGAACTGCACGTCAGTGTGAATCTGCTGTGCGGATGCCAGTACCGGCATCTCGCGACGGCAGGGACCACACCAGCTGGCCCAGAGATTCAGCACCACCGGTTTGCCACGGAACTGCTGCAGGTCGATCCTGCGCCCCTGCAGATCGGCCACCTGGACCGCCGGCAGCGGCATCCGCCGCTCCTGCCATGCTGCGAGCAGGTGGCTGCCCGCCGCCCACAGCACCACACCCACCAGCGCCCCCGCCAGCACCGGCGCACGCAACGCGCGCCACAGCCGCAGCCGCCAGGTGCCCCACGCCAGGCCCGCAACCAGCACGACGGCAAGGTGATACCCACCGTCGGCGATCTGCAGGATGCTGCAGGGGGCCTCACGGTAGAGCGCGAAGTTCAAGGCCGCGAAGCTGATGCGTCCACACAGCAGGCCGATCAGCAACATGTCCAGGACCAGGCTGGCCGCGGAAGGCACTGCCATCCCGTCCTTCGACCGCGGCCACAGGTGGGCCACCGCCATGGCCATAAGCACGCACATCAGGATCAGCACCACCGGCATCGGCACCGGTCCAACACTCGACATCAACCCACCTGTCACATCATCTCGTTGCCTGCATGGTCAAAGCGTCGCGCCCAGGTTGCAAGTGCGACGCCCACCGCAGGCTTAGGCCGCGCTGCGCGGCATCTGCATGCCAGGCGCCGGTTGCAGCCCGCGCAGGCTGCCCGCCACCGACGACAACAGCGGTCGTTCGCGCCGATTGTTGTTGACCTGCCGGCGATAGTTGGCCGGCGTCATTCCGACAATGCGCAGGAACAGGCGGCGGAATGCGCTCTGGTCTGCATAGCCCACGCCCCAGGCCACTTCATCGATACCCGCCCCCTGCTGCAGCAATGTCTGCGCCTTGGCGATACGCAACCGCTGGCAATACTCGATCGGACGCAGGCCGGTGGCCTTCAGGAAGCGCCGCTGCAGAGTCCGCGGTTCCAGTCCGGAAACCTCGCAGATCGCTCCGAGCGTGGCCCCACGCGCAGCGGTGGTATGCAGCCAACGTTGCGCCTTCAGTACGTCGCGATCGCCGTGGGCGAAGTTGGCACTGAAACGCTCCAGATCCTGCTGGATCGCCGCTGGCACCGTGATCCCCAGCTGCTGCGCCACGGAGCTCGCCACGCCCTGACCGTGCAGCCGGTACAGCAGGCGCAGGGCGAGGAAGCGCCAGGCCTGGGAACCGGCCACCGTCAGCAGGTCACCGTCGTCGACCAGCGCACGCTCACTGGGCACCCAGCTGGCCGACGGTCCCTGCAGGCCCGGATGACGCCCGAGGTCCGGCCCACTGACGGTGCGGCCGGCAAGCAGACCCGCGCGTGCCAGCATGCTGACACCATCGCTGGCAGCTGCCAGCAGACTGCCGCCATCGTAATGCGCGCGCAGCCAATCCAGCAGAACCTCATCGGCGCGCAGGCAGACGCCTTGACTGATCTGGCCAGGCACGGCGATCACGGCGGGAATGTCCGCCTCGAGCATCTCCGCGCCGGCAATGCGATGCACGCCGGTCTGGCTGGCTGGCACGACCCAGCGGGTCACCAGGACACGCTTGAACGGGCGACGCTGCTGCTGGGCAAGCCGGTTGGCGACGTGTGCCATTTCGGTCAGCACCGAGGCCGCCGACGGGTCCCCTCCGGGGTACTCGACCACCGCGACCTCTACGAATCCCTCGTTCCTGAATCCTTCCACAGAGCATCTCCTCGGTTCGTTGCAGGCCATCCAGCGGCCGGTTCAGGCGCAGGGTAGGAACTGCCACGACGGCGGGGCTATGAAGAAAGTTGCAAAGTGCGCTGAATGCGCCGTCCGCGACCGGAGCTTGACCCTGGACCTGACTCCAGGCTTCAGAATGACCGGCAGCATCCGCAGGAATCCGCCATGAACATTGGTCAACTGGCGCGCCAGGCCGGCGTACCGATCGATACCGTGCGCTACTACGAGCGCCAGCAGTTGCTGCCCACCGCGGCACGCTCGGCCGGGGGCTATCGCATCTTCGGTGAGCAGGACCTGCGCCGGCTGCGCTTCATCCGCCGCGCCAAGACGCTGGGCTTCAGCCTGGAACAAATCGCCGAACTGCTGGCACTCAGTGATCGCCATCCGCAGGACATGGGCAGCGTGCGCGACGCGGCGCAAGCCCGACTGCAGGACATCGCGCAGCGCATGGCTGAACTGCAACGCATGCACAGCGCGCTCTCGCAGCTGGTCGACGCCTGCCCCGGCCACGGCACCCTGGATCAGTGCCCAATCCTGGCGGCGCTGACCGACGGCGCCGACTGAGTACGTGCGATCGTCGTTCCCTTCGCAACGCGCGTGAAGAAAAGTGCAACAAATGCTTGCCAACCCTCTGGGGCAAGGCTATTATTTCGCTCCTCAGCGACGTGGGGCCATAGCTCAGCTGGGAGAGCGCCTGCATGGCATGCAGGAGGTCAGCGGTTCGATCCCGCTTGGCTCCACCAATCTTTCGGCATTAGGCCGCCGAAAGGTCGCTAAAGAACATTGATGAGAATTGCGTCCCCATCGTCTAGAGGCCTAGGACATCACCCTTTCACGGTGGCGACCGGGGTTCGAATCCCCGTGGGGACGCCACTCATCACGAACAACGAGGACCCGGCCGATAACCGGGTCTTTTTTGTTCACCGCCTACCGGCATTCAGGTTGTGGCGTTGCGGTTCCCCTGCCCTTGGTGGCAACGGTTGAACCGGGACGAAAAAGTTCAAAAAAAACTTCCACAAACGTGAACACGCAGGTATGATAGGCGGCTCGGTAACACGGGGCCATAGCTCAGCTGGGAGAGCGCCTGCATGGCATGCAGGAGGTCAGCGGTTCGATCCCGCTTGGCTCCACCACTTTCGACATTAGGCCGTCGAAAGTTCTACAACTTGAAGTTTTTCGTGCGTCCCCATCGTCTAGAGGCCTAGGACATCACCCTTTCACGGTGGCGACCGGGGTTCGAATCCCCGTGGGGACGCCAGTTTCAAAACGGACTCTGCTCCCGGCAGATATCCGGAGTTTCATGGGGCCATAGCTCAGCTGGGAGAGCGCCTGCATGGCATGCAGGAGGTCAGCGGTTCGATCCCGCTTGGCTCCACCACTTCGACATTAGGCCGTCGAAGGATCTACAACTTGAAGTTTTCGTGCGTCCCCATCGTCTAGAGGCCTAGGACATCACCCTTTCACGGTGGCGACCGGGGTTCGAATCCCCGTGGGGACGCCAATTCTTGAAAACCCCGGCTTCGGCCGGGGTTTTTCTTTGCCCGCGATCTGCGATCAAACCGCCCTGCCCGTGGAGGGCTTCACCCCGCCCACGGCTCAGAACCGCCGATACATCCCGATCGATGCCGGTGCAGTCGGTGCGAAACCAAACTGTGCATACAACCGATGCGCCTCGCCATCGGCCAGCAGGCTGACGTACGCCGACGGCGGCAGGTTGGCCTGCATCCAGCCGTCCAGCCGCCGCATCACCTCCTTGCCCAGGCCCTGCCCCTGCAATCGCGGCAGCACCGCGATATCACAGACCTGCAGGTGGCAGCCGCCATCGCCGACGATACGGCCCATCGCCACCAGCTCAGCGCCCTGGTAGGCACATACGCCGAACAGCGTATTGGGCAGCGCGCGGGCGGCTGCTTCGCGGGACTTGGCGCTGAGGCCTGCGAGCACGCGCAACTGGCAGTAGTCCTCGACCGTGGGTACGGCTTCGCGGAACTGGCAGGTGATGGGATCATTCATGCGGCATCTCCGGATGGGTCGGGCTATCCTGCCGCATCCACGTCGCAGCCGCTGCGACCCAGGCCCACAGAGTCCCATGTGCTATTCCGCCCTGATCCGCGCTGACTACGCCAAACTGGTACGCGAATTCGGCGCCATCCTGTCGCTGGAGGACTTCGCCGAACTGTACGCACACGATCCGGGCAAAGAACG
This sequence comes from Stenotrophomonas maltophilia group sp. RNC7, assembly GCF_030910085.1. NCBI lineage: Bacteria > Pseudomonadati > Pseudomonadota > Gammaproteobacteria > Lysobacterales > Lysobacteraceae > Stenotrophomonas > Stenotrophomonas maltophilia group sp. RNC7. The sequence continues at coordinate 22,465 of NZ_JAVFVN010000133.1, forward strand.
GCCGAAGACCCCGAAGGCGATGGATGACGGATTCGCCGGTGCGCGTACCGAACAGGGGCGGGACATCGTGGCGAAGATCCAGCAATGGCATGCGCAGGAGCAACAGGCCCTGGAGGCCGAACTGGCCCGGCAACGCGAACGACGCGATATTGCCCATGCCACGCTGGCCACCCGGCCCACGCAGAAAGCGCGCAACGACCTGCGCGTGGCCGGCAACCGCATCGAGCGCGCACAGGCCCGACTGGAAGACCTGCATCGGGTGCAGCTGCTGCCGCGCGACAACCGCATTTTCCCCGGCACCTACGCACCGGTGATGGTCAGCGAGAACGGCCAGCGCGTGATCAAGCCGATGCGCTACCAGTGCCGGCTGCCGGACAAGCCAGCGCGCAACGACGTGCTTTACCCCGGCACCTACAATGCGCGGCGCGACAGCCTGGAAGGTTACTGGCGGGGTGCGTTCGGAGTGCGCCACGGCGTAGTGGTGGTGCAGGCGTTCTACGAGCACGTGCCCCGCCACGCCATCGCCGGCCGCACCCTCGGTGCCAACGAAAAGGAACAGGACGTGGTACTCGAATTCCGTCCCGACCCGCCCCGCGACCTGTTGCTGGCCTGCCTCTGGGCGGAATGGGAAGGACCGGAAGGCCGCCTGCTGTCGTTTGCCACGATCACCGACGCACCTCCCAGCGACGTCGCCGCTGCCGGGCATGACCGCGGGGTAGTGCCGATCCGCAAGGAACACCTCGACGCCTGGCTCAACCCCGAACCGGATGACCTGGCGCGCCAGTACCGCATCCTCGATGACCGCGAGGAGATCCGTTACGTGTACGAGGAAGCGGGCTGAGCGCCGGACGCAATTGAAGAACCCCGCCTGGGCGGGGTTCCTGGATCAGGGGTTGCCGCCGAACTCCGCAGACGCGAGCATTCAGCCGTCGGCAGTATCCCCCGCCGGTCCGTGGCGGACGGCTCAGGCCTTGACGCTGGAGCGCCCCACCGCTCGCGCCAGCGCGCGTGACAGATCAGCCGACAGGTACGGCTTGACCAGCAGCAGGCCGGCCAACATCGGCGCCGGCAGCTGCTCGGCCAGCATCCCGGTGGCCAGCACGAACGGAATGCCACGCGCCGAAAGCGCTGCAGCCACCGGCTCACTGGTCTCGTTGCGGGCCAGGCGGTAATCCAGCAGGGCCACGTCAGGAGTGCTCTGCTCCAGCAGCCGCAGGGCCTCGGACACACTCGCTGCGAGGCCAACCACGACCGCACCGGCATGCACCAGCTGCATCTGCAGCAGGGCCGCGCTCATTTCGTCGTTCTCGACCACCAGCACCCTCAGGTCCTGCAACACTGTCATCGGCTACCGCTCCTGGAGGCAATTGCACGCTGGGAGTATAGCTATCAAGGGGCCAATGCCGACAGGAACCGCCCTCATAGGCCCTCCTACTATGCATCGCCTGCCGACCTCGGTTACACTCGTACGCTGCCTGCCGGTGTGGCGGAATGGTATACGCAGCTGACTCAAAATCAGCCGGGGGTGACCCCATGAAGGTTCGAGTCCTTTCACCGGCACCACAGCATCAAAGGCCAGGTCCATGATCTGGCCTTTTGCTTTTCCCGGGCCAGAGCGCCGACACTGGCGAAGATGCCCCAGCATGCCCCGCCCGCGCGATTGCCCCTCCTGCGGGCGTCCGACGCCGTCGCCTGGTCCCACTACCTCTCGCTGCCGGGCGTGATCGAGCACACCAGCTGAGGCGACGTTTCCGAACGGGCGCTGGCGCTGCAGATCGCCCGCCATCTGCCTGACGCATCCGATCAGCGCCGGGCGCTGGGACGCCAACAACCTGCAGGCGGTCGCCGCGATCCTCGACGGCTGCCCGCAACGCGGTCATGACCTGCTGGCCCGCGACGGCGGCGAGGAATTCATCGCCGCCCTGCCCGCCGCTGAGCCCCATGTGACCATCAGCATCGGCGTAGCCTGGCAGGCTGCGCATGAGCAGGCCGACCCACGATGCCGGGGAACAACACTCCGACCGCCGGGCCTAGACCGCGCGCAGCACCGCCGCGCCATGCAGGTGCCCCGCCCCACCCTGCACGCGGAAGCTGGCCACGGTCTGCAGAAGCTGCGCCGACTGCTCCTCCATGCTGCGCGCCGCGGCCGAGGCTTCCTCGACCAGCGCAGCGTTCTGCTGGGTGCCCTGGTCGATCAGATCGACAGCGTGGTTCATCTGCTGGATGTCGTCGCTCTGCTGCTGTGCGGCCGTGCTGATCTCGGACATCAGGTCACTGACCCGGCGCACGTTGAGCACGATCTCGTCCATGGTGCGGCCGGCGCTCTCAACCTGCGCGGTGCCGGCGCCGACATTGGCCACCGACGCATCGATCAGCTGCTTGATCTCCTTGGCGGCACTGGCCGAGCGCTGCGACAGTTCGCGGATCTCGGTGGCGACCACGGCGAAGCCACGCCCGTGTTCGCCCGCACGCGCGGCTTCCACCGCGGCGTTCAAGGCAAGGATGTTGGTCTGGAAAGCGATACCGTCGATCACGCCGATGATGTCGACGATGCGCCGCGAGGATGCGTTGATCACCGCCATGGTCTCGACCACTTCGTGCACCACGTTGCCGCCGCGCGCAGCGACATCGGCGGCGCCACCGGCCAGCTGACTGGCCTGCCGTGCGTTGCTCGCGGTGCGCTGCACGGTCTCGGCCAGGCCCTTCATCGACACGGCGGTCTCCTCCAGCGACGCTGCCTGCTGCTCGGTGCGCTGCGACAGATCGCTGTTGCCCTGCGCGATCTCGGTGGCACCGACGGCGATGGTGTCGGCGGCGAACTTGATCTGGCCAATGATCGCGGCCATCGCCTCGACCAGCGAATTCACGCCTTCGCACAGCTCGGCGATCGGCCCGTGCTTGTCGGCGGTGGCCACGCGCCGGGTCAGGTCGCCCTCCTTGGCGGTCGCCACCACTTCACGGGTCTGCGCCACGGCGCGCTGCATGGCCTGGTTCTCATGCACCTGCGCGGTGATGTCGGTGGCGTACTTGACGACCTTGAACGGCTTTCCATTGAGATCCAGGATCGGGTTGTAGGACGCCTGGATCCAGACCTCGCGCCCGCCCTTGCCGAGGCGCCGGTACTGGCCGGCATCGTATTCGCCACGGCCCAGCTTCTCCCAGAACTGCCGATACTCGGCACTGCCACGATACTCGGGCTCGACGAACAGCGAGTGGTGCTGGCCACGCACGTCGTCCAGGCTGTAGCCGGTGGCGGCCAGGAAGTTGTCGTTGGCCGAAAGGATGCGGCCGTCCATGCCGAACTCGATCACTGCCTGCGACTTGTCGATCGCCGCCAGCTGCCCGGCCGAGTCGGCCGCCTGCAGCTTCTGCGCGGTGATGTCGGTGGCGAACTTGACCACCTTGTAAGGCCGCCCCTGCCGGTCCAGCACCGGGTTGTACGAGGCCTGGATCCAGATCTCGCGCTGGCCCTTACCGAAGCGCCGGTACTGGCCAGCGTCATATTCGCCACGCCCCAGCCGCGCCCAGAAGTCGCGGTACTCGGCGCTGCGCGCCTGCTCGGGATCGACGAACAGGGAATGATGCTTTCCCTGGATCTCCTCCAGCCGGTAGCCCATCGCCTGCAGGAAGTTGTCATTGGCCTGCAGGATGGTGCCATCGAGGGCGAACTCGATGACCGCCTGGACCCGGTGCAGCGCCGCAACCTGGGCTTCCAGCTCGGCACGGCCGTCGGACACGGCCTCGGCGCCGGTGCGGTGCTGGGGAGCCAGCGCGCCCAGTAGGGCACGCCACGGCGACCAACGGGTATACAGCTCGGCCGGCGCCTGCGCGCCCGCCGTGAAGCCTGGAATGAGCATTGTCTGATCCTCGGTGTCCGGTAAGCGGTTGCGACCCGACGGGCGGGATGCCCGGCGGCAACTTCAGGTGCCAGGGACTACAGGTGCCAACCGGCACCTCTCGAGCGACTGCCACGAACGTCTGCTGCGGGTGCGATCGGCATCTGGGAGCGGCGGAACACACAGCGCGGGCCGCCCATCGGGGACGGCCTGGGGTCCTGCGGCGGGTGACTGGAGCGGGATCCAGAGGGAGTATCGGCGAGGCGATCAGTGGCTTTAGCCGGATTACGCGACGTCCGTCGCAACTTCAGATGCGGCTGCAGGGACGCGGTAGACAATCGCGATGTACTTCACATTCTGCTCACGCTCGGTGGGGACACCGGGTGTCGTCACGGAACATGTCGCGCGTTGTCGCCGTCATTGGGCATAGCCTTGCCGGGCACGATGCAGTTCAGGCCCAAAAGGTTTGCATGACCAACGGGCGATTCCGTGGCAGGTGAAAACGGCCAGCATGCAGCGAACCGCAGGACGCGCACTGACACGGAGATCGCATGTTCCCACGCTTGGCCAGCCTCCTGATCCTGGGCCTGTGCAGTACCGGCGCCCTCGCTGCAGATGCCACCTATCGGCCCGCCTTCCATCCGGACCAGCTGAAGGGGCCGCCTGTCGGGCGACCGAACGAGGTGCTGGTACTGGGCACCGCCCACCTGTCCGGCCTGCCCAAGTCGTTCCAGCCCGCCTTGCTTGAACCCTTGCTGCAGCGACTGGTCGCCTGGAAGCCCGAACTGATCGCCACCGAAGACCTGTCAGGCCTCCAGTGCGATTCCATGCGTCGCTACCCGGAACGCTATGCGGAGAGCGTGGCCACCTACTGCTTCGACACCACCGCTGCGCAGGCTGCCACCGGCCTGGACGTGCCCGCAGCGAACGCCCAGGCCGAGCGCCTGCTTGCGACCTGGCCGGACGAGCCGACGCCCACCCAGCGTCGTCGGCTCGCAGCATTGTTCCTGGCAGCGGGCGAACGCGGATCGGCGCAGGTGCAATGGCTACGCCTGCCTGCGTCCGAGCGCAAAGCCGGCGATGGGCTGACGCCGGCCCTGGTCGAGATCCTCGGCAAAGGCCTGGTCCGCCGCAATGAAACCAGCCTGATCGCCGCCGTAGTTGCCGCCCGCCTCGGGCATGAACGGCTGTGGGCCGTGGACGACCACACGGCCGATTCTCCCACACCGGCCGAGGATGAGGCGGCGGCCAGTGCAGCCATCACCGGTGCCTGGAACAATACGCATTCGCGGGCACGACGGGAGGCCGATGAACGCCTCGTGGCCAATCTGGACAAGCCCGGTGGCGTCATGGCGCTGTATCGCGATTACAACAGCCCGGCAGCAGCGTTGGCAGCGTACCAGAGCGACTTCGGCGCGACGCTCGTCGAGCCGTCCTCCAAGGCGTTCGGCCGGATGTATGTCGGTTACTGGGAAACCCGCAACCTGCGCATGGTCGCCAACGTCCGCGACGTGCTGGGCCTGCACCCTGGCAGCCGAATGCTGGCCATCGTCGGTGCCTCGCACAAGGGCTACTACGAGGCCTACCTCAATCAGATGCACGACGTGCAGCTGGTCAGTACGGACGCAGTATTGCGTTGACTAGGATAGGTGCCGGCCATGCGCTGGAACTATCCTGCAAGGCCCGTCTGCAGGTGCCGACATGCTGAAAGTGATCGCCGAGGATTTCATCCATCCCGATGCGGTGGACACCGTGCTTCCCCTGTACCGCGAGCTTGTCGCATGCACGCGGCGAGAGCCGCTCTGCCTCGGCTATGAACTGTTCGTCGACCAGAAGGATCCCGGGCATTTCGTCTTCATCGAGCAATGGCCGGACCGCGACGCTCTGGATATCCATTGCGCCAGCGAGCACTTCCAGCGTCTGGTGCCTCAGATCAACGCGTTCCAGCGCGCACCGTGCCGGGTCCTGCTGATGGACGCGGCACGGGTGTAGTGCCGGAAGCGAGACGCCCGCCGTCGCCGCGGCCATGCCGCCACAGCAACACGCAGGCCGCAACCGTGCAGGCGAGGCTCAGGACCAGCAGCGCGACCGCGCCTTGCTGCAGCACGGGCAACAACGCCTGCGCGTGCGGGTCGCCGCGCAGCTGTTCGGCGCGCAGGCAGGTGGCCAGCGCCAGGCACCAGCCGACCAGCGCCGGGATGAACATGCGTACCGCAACCGGGTTCCAGGCATTCATGGGTTCACCTGCTTGAGTGGAGATGCGCGCAGTATTCGCGCGCGTCCTCTCACAGGCTGAGATCAGTCCTGGGCGGCATCGGCATCGTCGCCTGGAAGCTCCGACAGCTCGCCCTGCACCTGCACGTTGTTGCGCCCCAGCGCCTTGGCCCGGTAGCACTGTGCATCGGCAGCGGCCACTGCCTGGTCCACGCTCATGCCCCCCGCCAGGGGCGCGATGCCGATACTGGCACCGACCCGCAGCCGATGCTGATCCCACGGAATGGACAGCGCTGACAGGGTCTGCAGGAGTTCACCGCCGATCCGTGCCGCACGACGCGGCGTACACCCGGACAGGATCACCGCGAACTCGTCGCCGCCCAGCCGCGCCACCACGTCCGAATCACGCACACCATGTCGCAGCACACTGGCCACCGCCCACAGCACGGCATCGCCGGCCAGGTGGCCCCAGGTGTCGTTGACCGGCTTGAAGCGGTCCAGATCGATGTACATCAGCGAGGCGGCCTGCCCGGTGCGCTCGACGCGGGTGATCGCCTGCTGCAGGTGCACCTCGAAACCGCGGCGGTTGCTCAGTTCGGTGAGTGGATCGATCTCGGCCAGGTGGCGGGCTTCGCGCTGCCGCGCCCGCTGCTGGGTGTCGTCGCGCAACACCCACACCGCGCCGCGCACATGGCCCTCGTCATCGCGCAGCCAGGCCCGCGTCAGGTCCACCGGCACCGTTGCCGTGCCCAGGCGCAGCAGCAGGTCGGCGTGCAGGTCCACCGCGTTGCTCTCCGGGTCCAGCAGTACCGACACATCCAGTACCGAGCCGGGCGCGTACTCGGTGGTCAGCGCCAGCACGTCCTGCACCCTGTGCCCGGCCAGCGACAGCGCGCCATCACCGGCCAGGGTGCGTACCGCGGCCGCGTTGGCATAGTCGATGCGGCCGTCAAGGTTGACGCTGAGCACCAGGTCGGCCACCGCATCCAGGGTGATGCGGCTGCGCTGTTCGCTCTCGAACAGGCGTTGCTCACTGCTGCGCTGGGCGGTGATGTCCTGGATCTGCGACACGAAATGCAGCGGCTGGCCATGCTCGCTGCGCACCAGCGACACCGACAGCCGCGCCCAGATGATGCGACCGTCGCGGTCGAGATAGCGCTTTTCAAGGTGGTAATGGCTGCGCCGTCCGGCCAGAAGATCCTGCACCAGGGCCAGGTCGGTCTGCAGGTCATCGGGATGGGTCAGGCGCTGGAAGTCGACCTGCAGCAACTCTTCGCGCGGGTAACCCAGGATCCGGCACAGCGCATCATTGACGTCCAGCCAACGCCCCTCCAGCGACACCAGCGCCATGCCCAGCGCCGCCGATGTGAATGCACCGGCGAACTTCTCCGCCGACAGCCGCGCCTCGGCCCGTGCCTGCAGGATTTCGGTGATGTCGATGGCCATGCCGACGTAGCCGATGCGTGCGCCATCGGCACCTTCCATGCGGCTGATCGACAGGCGCACCTGGCGTGGCAGGCCCTCCTTGCGCAGCAACGTCCACTGCCGCGAGTAGGTCTGCCCGTCAGCGCGAGCACTGAGCGCTTCGAACACGTCGGGAAGGTTGCCCTCGGCATCGGCCAGCGGCTCCAGCCAGGCTTTCAGTTCCTCTGGATCGTGGAAGGCATCGAGCCGGCGCTGGCCGACCACCTCCGCTGCGCTGTAGCCCAGCAGGCGCTCCGCACCCGTGTTGAACAGGGTGATGGTGCCATCGGTATCGGTGGCGATCACCGCTACCTCATCGGACGCATCGACCACGGCCTGCAGGCGTTGGCGGGTTTCGGCCGCATCCTGCCTCGCCTGCTGCAGCTCGGTGACGTCGGCATGGGCACCGGCCATCCACAGCGGCTTGCCCTGCCCGTCCCATTCAAAGACGCGCCCACGGTCCTGGATCCAGATCCACTGGCCGTTCCTGTGGCGCATGCGCAGCAGGCAGGCGTAGTTGTCGCTGCGCCCTTGGAAATGGTCGTCCAGCGCAGCATCGGACAACGCAACGTCATCGGGATGGACCAGCCTCAGGAACGTCTTCTGGCAGATGGGTTCCAGCTCTTCCAGGCGGTAACCGACGATCTCGGCCCAGCGCGCGTTGACCCGCATCTCGCCGGTCTGCACGTTCCATTCCCAGGTTCCCGCGGCGGTACCGTCGATGATCATCGCCAGGCGGCGACGCTCTTCCGCCAGCTCCTGCAGGCGGCGCTCCAGCAGTCCATTGCCGTGGGTGCCCTGGCCCGGCATCAATCCGGTCTCCTGCCGGCACGGGCAGGCGCCGACCGCAGCGCAGCGCTGCGACCGCCGGTACGAGCAACGGGTGGTGCTGGCGTCATGGCCCTCCCCAGCAACAGCGGGGTGGCCGGACGCCTCCCCTCAAGCGCAAGTGTGCGCAATCACGGGGAAAATCGACAAGTCCCCCGCCACGAATCAAGCGTGACGGGGAACACGGTCCTCAACTGCGCTTGGCGCGGGCGAAGGCCTCGGCCAGGGCGTTGTTGGCCGGGGGCGCGGACGCGGCGGGACGGCCGCCATTGCCTTGGCCCCGGTTCGGCCCGCGGTTCTGGCCGCCTGCATCGCGGCGCGGACCCTGCCCATGGCCGCGCTCATCACGCTGGCCCGGGCGGCTGGTGGCTTGCCCGGGGGTATCGTCCAGGCGCCGGGTCAGGGCGATGCGCTTGCGCGCCACGTCCACCTCCAGCACCTTCACCTTGACGATATCGCCGGCCTTGACCACGTCGCGCGGGTCCTTCACGAACGTATCGGAAAGCGCCGAGATGTGGATCAGGCCATCCTGGTGCACACCGATATCGACGAAGGCACCGAAGGCCGCCACGTTGCTGACCACACCCTCGAGCACCATGCCCTCGCGCAGGTCCTTGATGTCCTCGACGCCCTCGGCGAAGCGTGCCGCCTTGAACTCGGGGCGTGGGTCTCGGCCCGGCTTCTCCAGTTCCTTGAGGATGTCACGCACGGTCGGCACGCCGAAGGTGGCATCGGTGAACTGCTCGGCCTTCAGGCCGCGCAGGAAGCTGCCATCACCGATCAGCGCCTTGATCGGGCGCGCGGTGCTGGCCACAATGCGCTCGACCACCGGGTAGGCTTCCGGGTGTACCGCCGAAGCATCCAGCGGTTCATCACCGTCGGCAATGCGCAGGAAGCCCGCGCACTGTTCAAAGGTCTTCTCGCCCAGGCGCGCGACCTTCAGCAGGTCCTTGCGGCGCTTGAACGGGCCGTTCGCATCACGGTGGCGCACGATGTTCTCGGCCACCGTGGCCGACAGGCCGGACACCCGCGACAACAGTGCAGCCGAAGCGGTGTTCACGTACACGCCCACCGCGTTCACGCAGTCCTCCACGCGGGCATCCAGCGCGCGCGCCAGGCGGTACTGGTCCACATCGTGCTGGTACTGGCCGACACCGATCGCCTTGGGTTCGATCTTCACCAGTTCGGCCAGCGGGTCCTGCAGGCGGCGGGCGATCGACACCGCCCCACGTAGCGACACGTCCAGCTCCGGGAATTCCCTGGCCGCGAACTCGGACGCCGAGTACACCGACGCGCCGGCCTCGCTGACCACCACCTTCTGCAGCTTCGGGTTGCCAGCGGCCTTGATCGCTTCGCCGGCCAGCTTGTCGGTTTCACGGCTGGCGGTGCCGTTGCCGATCGCGATCAGTTCCACGTTGTGCTTGGCGCACAGCTGCTTGATCGTCTGCAGCGACTGCTCCCACTGGCGGCGCGGCTCGTGCGGGTAGATGGTGTCGGTGGCCACCAGCTTGCCGGTGGCATCGACCACGGCGATCTTGCAGCCGGTGCGGATGCCCGGGTCCAGTCCGAGCACGGTCTTCGGGCCGGCGGGTGCCGCCAGCAACAGGTCCTTCAGGTTGTCGCCGAACACCGCGATGGCCTCGGCTTCGGCCTTCTCGCGGGCCTGGTTGAACAGGTCCAGCAGCAGGTGCGTGTGCAGCTTGGCGCGCCAGGTGAGCCGGCAGGCGTCCAGCAGCCAGCGGTCGGCGGCGCGGCCCTGGTCGGCGATGCCGGCCCTGCGCGCCACGCGCCCTTCGGCGTACTGGTGGCCGGCCTCGGCATCACTGCCGGGGTCCAGCTCCAGGAACAGGATCTCCTCGCGGCGCGCACGGAACAGCGCCAGCAATCGGTGCGAGGGAATCTTCGCCAACGACTCGGCGTGATCGAAGTAATCGCGGTACTTGGCGCCTTCGGTTTCCTTGCCCTCGGCCACGCGCGCGCGGATCACCCCGGTTTCGCCCAGCCAGGTGCGCAGTTCGCCGACCAGCGCGGCGTCTTCGCCCCAGCGCTCCATCAGGATCGCGCGCGCGCCTTCCAACGCGGACTTGGTGTCGGCTACGCCCTTGTCGGCGTCGACGAAGACAGCCGCGAACGTCTGCGGGTCCTGCGTCGGGTCGGCCAGCAGGCCATCGGCCAACGGCTCCAGGCCGGCCTCGCGGGCGATCTGCGCACGGGTGCGGCGCTTGGGCTTGTACGGCAGGTACAGGTCTTCCAGCCGGCTCTTGGTATCGGCGGCCAGGATGTCATTGCGCAGCTCGTCACTGAGCTTGCCCTGCTCGCCGATGCTGGCCAGCACCGCCGCGCGACGGTCCTCCAGCTCGCGCAGGTAGGTCAGCCGGGTTTCCAGGTTGCGCAGCTGGGTGTCGTCCAGGCCACCGGTCACTTCCTTGCGGTAGCGCGCGATGAACGGAACGCTGGCGCCTTCGTCGAGCAGGCCGACGGCGGCGCGTACCTGGGCGGACTGGGCACCGATTTCGTCGGCGATGGTCTGGGCGATCTGCTGGGCGAGCGCGCTCTGGGCGTTCTTGGCGTCGTGCATTGCTTCAGGTCTGTGCCGCGTTTCGGGAAGCCCCCATTCTGGCAATCCGCGACGGAGCCGGACAAGGCATTGACAGGGGGCGAGGTTCAGCGGCGAAGCCGGATTGGACGCCGGCATCCTGGCAAAGAGCGGGCTCGGACTGGCCCGGGGCTGGGATGCCGGCGCGGGCGCGCGATGGTGGGCGCGCCCTGCCGCGTGTTGCGACGGTCAGCGGTAGTGGCGGGCGGCGCGCTGCATGACGATGTCGTCACGCATGCCTTCCAGGGCCATCAGGCGGACCTTGCCGACACCCTGCAGTTCCATGAACCGCTCCGTGTAGAACTCCGGCCCCAGCGCGGTGTCGGCGCGGGATTTGCTGAAGCCGTAGGGCACCACGCCCTTCTCGCCATCCTTGCTACCACCGACATAAAGAACGATTGCCATGTGATGTCTTCCTCCAAATTGCTACTGCGTACTGCGTTCGATGAGCGATGCTGCGAGCTCATCGAGGGAGAGCTTACCGCGTCGAACCTGACTGGAACGTCACGAAGACTAATGACGATCGGTTGCATGCAGATGACTGCGGGATCGCAGCAGAATGCTTACGGATCTTTAACTTCCGGCTAACGAATCGGCGGGGGATTTCCCCAACGGCGCAGCCCCTCGTGGCTTGGTCGCGAAATGCGCTTCATGTGATCGGGTCGGTCGGGGTGGGTTCGCGGGACACGCCGTAAACCCGTCCATGAAGTGATCCCCGGGAGTTGGACATCAGATCCAACCCCGTGGGATACATGAACAGATACGACGCGCGTTTCAAACTGCAGGTCGCCAAAGAGGCCTGCAAGACCTCCACATCGGTCAAAGCCGTTGCTCGTCGCTACGGCCTGGAGTTCTCCACGGTCAGGCGCTGGGTGGCGACCTATCGGCTGCATGGTTGGCGCGGGTTTCGCCGCCAGGCCCAGTCCTATGACCTCGCATTCAAGCTGGCTGTCCTGAAGAAGATGGGCCAGGACGGCATGTCCGGGCGGGAGGCCACCACTTACTTTCAAATTGGCGATGCCGGCGCGGTGGGGCGATGGCGGCGCCTGTATGCTCAAGGCGGTGCCCAAGCGTTGGCACCACCACCTCCGCCGCCCCGAAAGCCGATGAAAAAGACCCGTTCGTCCAAGCCACCTGAGGAAATGAGCCGCGATGAGCTGCTCAAGGAAGTCGCCTATCTGCGTGCGGAGACCGACTACCTAAAAAAACTCGATGCCTTGATCCGGGAAGAGCAGGCGGCGCAGGACGCAAAGCGCAAGCCATCCAAGGATTGAGGCAGGTTCATACGCTGTCGCTTCTGCTCGAAGCGGCAGAGCTGTCACGCAGTACGTTCTATTACCAGAACCATGTCCTGGCCCATCCGGATCAGGATGAGGCAGCCCTGTGCGAGCGCATCCGGGCAATCTACGATCAAAGCCAAGGGCGCTATGGGTATCGCACGGTGACGCTGGAACTGGCCAATCAGGGCCATCGGACCAATCACAAGCGGGTACAGCGCCTGATGGGGGAGATGGGCCTGAAATCACGGGTACGCGTGAAGCGCTACCGGTCCTTCAAAGGGGCCGCCAATGTTGTGGTTGGCAATGACCTCAATCGCCAGTTCCATGCCGAGCGGCCCAACCAGAAGTGGGTGACCGACGTCACCGAGTTCAAGGTGCAAGGCATGAAGCTGTACCTGTCGCCGATCATGGACCTCTACAACGGTGAAATCGTGGCTTATCAGATCAAGCGCCAGCCTGTGTTCGATCTGGTAGGTCAGATGCTGGAGGAGGCCATCAGCAAGCTTTCCCCGGAGGAGCGGCCAATGATCCACTCCGACCAGGGCTGGCAGTACCAGCATGAGAACTACCGGCACATGCTGGAAAAGCACTCGTTGAAGCAAAGCATGTCCCGACGTGGCAACTGCTTGGACAATGCGGCAATGGAAAGCTTCTTCGGGACGCTGAAGTCGGAGTTCTTCTACCTGAACAGCTTTGACAGCATCGA
>NZ_JAVFVN010000142.1:0-1500 GCF_030910085.1 Stenotrophomonas maltophilia group sp. RNC7
GAGATCCGTAAGCAAAATCTTATGTCACCGCGTTGTATACCAGCTGCTTTCAAAGATTTAGAAAAGGCTAATTGTATATCTAAAGAAAATGGTGTTTATTATAATAAAATGGCTGTACATATAGAAGAAAAGCCAACACAATTTACCTATGTAAGCCTTTATAAATTTTTCCAGAAAGATGCTTTTAAAAAATTATACAAACGTGCGTTGCAGTTCATCTTTTACATACTTACTTCTCAATTACCTGGAGAGTGGCACCGGTTCGCGATAGAACGCGGGTATATAACTGCTACTAACAACCCAATTTTACGTTATTTTTATAATTTTAAAGATTTCTTGAATATTTTAGTGTCTTTAATAGAAAACGGTTTAATTGAAGTTGAATTTAAACTGGATGGTAAAACAGTGTTTTTAACACAAAAATGCGAAAATGTACGTGAGATATTAGAGGAATATTGTGAGCTACAAGGATCTAGAAAGAAAAGAACATGCTCTATCAATAAATCACACGTAATTAGAGTTCGTATTGCCGAAAAGCTAGTAAAAAAAGAAAAAGTAACCTCAATTTATGATCCTAATCGATTAGCAACTTTACGCGACTTACGTGATGTTGCCAATTTATATAACCATGATTTAGAACAATTTAGTCAATCATCATTAGAAAAAGTTCATATGGCCAAGAAAAAATTATTTGATAACTTTGGGAATTACGGTATTGAATTATACCGTGAATGTCTGCATAGTTTCTTTGAGGAACAGTCTCACCGTTTTCCTCAACTAATGCGAGAAGGTAAGTTCGGTAGTACGTTAATTAATTTCTATGTTATGCCTGTTATACGCATGACGATTAATCAAAAGCTAGAACAAATGAAAACGGAATACCTTCAATCAATGGATATACAAGAAATTGTAGCTGCAAGTGAACCTTTTATTAAATTTGTAACAGAAGCAGCTATAGTAGATGATGTCATTAACGTTGATACCATTGTATCGAATTACCCTGAGTTAAACCCTATACTTTCAAATAACAAAACTTGGGAACAATACTTACAACATATTAAACATACATACACTAATTTATGCCTGCACGGAGAGACTATAGAAGATATAAGGGCTAGAGCAAAATTGTATAAAATATCTAATCCAGATGTAATGAGAAGTGAAAATACAACAAGTAAGAATTTATCGGTAAATCCACCAGAAGTGGATAAGGTATTACCTTCTTCTCAAAGCTTAAGCGGTGAACTTAATGTAGAAGCAATGTTTAATTCAATAGTTACCAATCCTAAAACTTAAATTTGAAAAAAACAAGGAATTTAAGTTTATTTCCTATTGCCTTTTTAAGCGTTTGAAAAAAATTAGAAGTAAAACGCTTTTTTGTTGTGCCTAAAAAAATTAATAACAAGAAGCTACCCGATTTTGACAATATATTTCTACAAAATTGGGTAGCTTTTATCGTTTTTTCACAAATTCAACTGATTTTTCCCTTTTTTTGTAACT
>NZ_JAVFVN010000283.1:0-372 GCF_030910085.1 Stenotrophomonas maltophilia group sp. RNC7
AAAACCGATGGTAGGCCCGCATGGCCGGGGCTGCCAAGGCCATCGGTCATGGCTGCAGGCGGGCAATCGCCAGAAACAGCAAACCCCGCCGAAGCGGGGTTTTGCGGTAGTGGCGGGGGGGGGGGGGGCCCCCCCCCCCCCCCGGGGGGGGGGGGGGTTGGGGGGCCCGCGCCGGCCCCCCCCCCGGGCACACCCCCCCCCCACCCCCCCCCCCCCCCGCCGGGGGGGGGGGGGGCCCCCCCCCCCCCCCCCCACTACCGCAAAACCCCGCTTCGGCGGGGTTTGCTGTTTCTGGCGATTGCCCGCCTGCAGCCATGACCGATGGCCTTGGCAGCCCCGGCCATGCGGGCCTACCATCGGTTTTTTGCCGTC
>NZ_JAVFVN010000299.1:0-410 GCF_030910085.1 Stenotrophomonas maltophilia group sp. RNC7
CACGCGCGACTGGAAGGTGCTCGAGCCCTCCATGAAGACGGTCGACCTGGGCGCCCTGGGATGGCGCATTCCGGCGCCCAAGGGGTTCACGGTCGTCATGCAGGTGGCGCGCTCGATGGGGCGCGGCGCGACGGTCAATCAGATGGTGCTGTCCGATGGCCTGGCGGCCATCTCGGTGTTCATCGAACCCTACGACAGCCAGCGCGGCCATCATCCGCCCCCTGGCGCGGCGCAGCGTGGATCGATTACCGTCTATGGCACGCGCATTGCCGATTACTGGTTGACGGCCGTGGGCGAAGTGCCCGTGGCGACGCTGGAACAATTGGCGCAAGCGACAGAATACGTACCCGTGGCGAACGCTCCGGCGGCCGGCTCCAAGTAATGGGCGGCCTCTGCGGCAAGAAGTGATT
>NZ_JAVFVN010000308.1:0-423 GCF_030910085.1 Stenotrophomonas maltophilia group sp. RNC7
TATCTGGACAAGGACAGCCAGCTCGGATGGCATGGCAGTGCATTTCAAATAGTGTCGGACGTGCTTGAAAAAGCGCCAGCCGCTGATAAGGCCAAGCTGTACCGCGCATTAACCGAAGAACGAGCCCGTGAATTCAGTTTCTATTCGTCATTGGGCGTGGAGCCCATGATGCCCCTATACGGCCTGGATCGCCTCGATCACGAATATAAAGACTGCAAGGGCTGGACCTATTCGCTGAAAGCGATGAAACAGCTCAATATTCATAATATTGTTCTTGCAGATAAAATCTGGAAACCGCAGGACACGTTCCAGAATCAGTGCATCTTCTCAATCGATAGCGTAACGCAATAACTACCTCTCTGCCTCCATTCTGAAAAGGTTCCTGAGCTTGCTCAGAAGCCTCCTCAGGATGAGGGATCGACG
>NZ_JAVFVN010000372.1:0-403 GCF_030910085.1 Stenotrophomonas maltophilia group sp. RNC7
ACCCGTTAATACAGAAGTTTTTATTCCTAAAGATGATTCAGTTCGATTACTCGATGAAATTTTAGATCACCTAGATTACTCTCAATTAAATAATCCCTAACGGATTATATCATGGACATGTTCGTGAATGGGGCGAGTTGAGTCAGCAAATGCAATCAGTCTTAAGAAAAGCAGGTGTAGTTGGCAAGAAAGGAAAGATTAAATGATCTATAAAATTGATTTAGGAAATGATAAGAGTATTGAAATCTTTATTGAGGGTAACATGGCTACCATGAAATTTCAAAATCAAACTTTATTTAGTGACAGTTTAATGGAGGGTTTAGGGGTTTTTAAAACGATGCTTAAAAAAGCGTTGAATAATGAACTAGAGATTGATTCAAAAATTAAAAATGATAGTATAGGA
>NZ_JAVFVN010000585.1:0-539 GCF_030910085.1 Stenotrophomonas maltophilia group sp. RNC7
TTAATGCCAGAGATTAGAAAAGAATTTATAGTAACACCTGTAGTAGCTCCATGGGATTAGGAGGGGTTAGATGGATGAACTCAAGAAAGAATACAACGAGCTTTTAAAGAGGTACTTCAAAGCCATGACTTGGTTTGAGAACTCTGTAAGAACAACAGCAGAACAAAGTCAGTATTTAGGATTATTTAAACAGATATTAAAAGACATAATCAGAGTCACCTTAGAGCTTAAAAAACATGGAGTAGTAATTCAAGATGGTCAATATCTTAAAGGTTTTCAGTAGGCTTATTTAAATCGTCATGATTGTAATCTAGTTATCGAGCCATATAAATATACTACTTCGATATTAAAATTCAGTTATGAAAGTTTAAATGCGTAGAAAATACATTTAAATTAAAGGGAGGACAAGCAATGAATAAGGTGGATTTTAATTATAAAGAATTTTATACAGTTACAGCATCTACAAAAAAACATGAAAACTCTTTTATCAAACAAATGGAACATGATATTTTAAATAGAAAAAAAGTATATGATTTGAA
>NZ_JAVFVN010000398.1:0-1262 GCF_030910085.1 Stenotrophomonas maltophilia group sp. RNC7
CACATACCATTTACCCATTATAGAGATTTTTCAAATAGAAGGTTCCTTTTATCAAAGCTTACGTCATGATTCCTCTGCATTGTTGGAATTGTATAGAAGACTTTTAGACTTTATTAGTGAATACAACTTTAATGAACCAATTGAATATGTAGCTGTAATAGATAAGAGGAGAGTTTTAGTAGAAGAATTTGCGAATGGTGAAATAAAGATTTTAAAGGAAATTAGTTAGGTACGTAGATAATAGTTCATGAGGAATTAGGAGCTTTACAGAGAAATACAAGTAAAAGGAGAGGAAATGTATGAAGTTAGTAAATTTAAATCTTATAAAAAGAAATAAAAATACAAATGCAAAAAAGAAGAAACTATTGCCAGGAGAAGCAGGAGAAATAGAGTTTAGAATAAACTTTGATAAGAAAAGGAATTTTAGAAATTTACTTTTAGCTTTTATATTTGTAGTACTTGGCTTTATTGCTGCAAATAAAGGTGTTAATACACATAACCTTCAATATTGGTTAGTAGGAATGATAGATATAATAATTAGTATAGTAATGCTGGTTTATTACATATTTCAGATCTTCCATAAAAACAAATTATTTATGGAAGTACGAAAAAATGATATTAAGTACAAGGATAATAATATTAAATATAATGATATCGAAAATATACGCAGTACATTTGGAATTGGGTTTTATACTATATATATTTATACAAAGGATGGTAAAGCCATTAAGTGTAATACAAAAAATATGATTTCAACCGAATATATCATGAAGTCACTAATCCCACTCCTTTCCAAAAGAATAACATTGAAGAAAAATTGAAGAAAAAATTCTTCAATTTTTTTTTGAATTTTACTTAAAATATTTGATGATTATGAGTATATTGCATTCTAGGAAGAAAAATGTAGTACATATTTTTAATAATTGATAGACTAATTATTTTTTATAAAGGAGGATAGAATGATTAACAGCGTTTTTACATCAATAGATGACGAAGAAATAGTAAGAAAAAAGTTAAAAGATTATATAAAGAAAAATCCAAATACTCTATTTGATGTGAATGTATTTCCAGAGTTAATTTGGCATGATTTGAGTAATGTCACCCACCAGAATGAATTGAAAAGAGAAATAAATAAAATTAAGGAATGTCCATTTAATCAAAATAAGAAATTGCATATTTTACTATTAAAACGACCAAATAAAATAGTAAATAATAATATGCATATATTCATTAGAAACTGTTTATTTGTAAATAACGATGGA
>NZ_JAVFVN010000400.1:0-725 GCF_030910085.1 Stenotrophomonas maltophilia group sp. RNC7
GAGATATTATTGGATAGATTTGTAATTTTAGAAGGTAAAAACTGTATATTTGTTGAATAATATTAAAGTCGGTGTAATGAGGTGAAAATATTTAATTAATTGCTATTTGAAATAGGAGGCAGGAAGATGTCATTATTTCTTTTAAATGGAGATAAGTTAAATTTTATAGAAGAAATGCCGTTTAAACTTGAGAAGGATATTCAAAATCTATGTGAAAGCAATCTAAAGGAAGTGTTTGATTTAGAGTTTGTTTCATCTGAATTCGCTATAGGTAACTTTAGAATTGATACACTTGCTTTTGATAAAGGGTCTAAATCCTTTGTGATTATTGAATATAAAAGGGACAAGAATTTTAGCGTAATCGACCAAGGCTATGCCTACTTATCTATTATGTTAAACAATAAGTCTGATTTTATATTAGAGTATAATGAAAATTGTAAAGATAATTTGAAAAGGAATGATATAGACTGGTCTCAATCAAAGATAATGTTTATTTCTCCATCCTTTACATCGTACCAAAGGGAAGCTATAAATTTCAAAGATTTACCAATCGAATTATGGGAGATCAAAAGATATTCTAATCAAACAATAAGCTTTAATTTTATATCAACATCTGGAGCAAAGGAATCAATAAAAACAATATCTAAAGGTAATACAGAGATTGAAAATGTAAATAAAGAAATAAAAGTCTATACAGAGGATGAACACCTACTAAATATTCCTGA
>NZ_JAVFVN010000409.1:0-380 GCF_030910085.1 Stenotrophomonas maltophilia group sp. RNC7
GAAGAAGACCCCGGCCAAGGGTTTACTTTAGAAGAGGATCATTTAGTAATGGCAACTTTTCTGAAAAAAGAAGCCAGCCTGAAAAAACCATCGGTTCCATCGCCGGATACCTTTGACCAAAGTGCCAATGACGATGCGTTGATTAAAGCCCATAACGATAAGGCCAAACAGGGATTAGAGGAAAAGCGGGATCAGTCTCTCGGCAATATTAAAAAAGGATTAGCTAGTATAGCAAAAGTAGCGGCTGTGGGGATATTAGTAGCTGCAACAGGTGGTCTTGCAGCAGGACCATTGGTAACTGTACTGGTGGTGGGGTCGGCAACAGCCAAAGTTGCGATGTCCGTCAGTGATATGGTAGAAGGGGTCCAGGACTACAACAA
>NZ_JAVFVN010000430.1:0-365 GCF_030910085.1 Stenotrophomonas maltophilia group sp. RNC7
ACTGTCGGTACCGTTGGAAGTGCAGTGGGCGGCGCACTGAACGGCACCGTCGGCCAGGTCGGCAGCGCAGTGGGCGGCACGCTCAACAACACGGTGGGCGCAGTCGGTGGCGCAGTTGGCGGTGCTCTGAACGGCACTGTCGGTACCGTTGGAAGTGCAGCGGGCGGCGCACTCAACAACACGGTGGGCGCAGTTGGCGGCGCAGTTGGCGGTGCACTGAACGGCACAGTCAGCACGGTTGGCGGCGCAGTCGGTGGCGCGCTGAACGGTACTGTCGGTACCGTTGGAAGTGCAGTGGGCGGCGCACTGAACGGCACCGTCGGCCAGGTCGGCAGCGCAGTGGGCGGCACGCTCAACAACACGGT
>NZ_JAVFVN010000449.1:0-476 GCF_030910085.1 Stenotrophomonas maltophilia group sp. RNC7
CTGCTTACATCCACGGCTTCTACAATCCAGCCCGGCTACACTCGGCGCTGGGCTACCACTCGCCTAACAACTACGCCCGGCAGCTCCGGGCTGCCGCCTGAAACGGCTTCATGGCGTCCGTTTTCAGGGGGCCAGATCAGATACCCCCGCGAACCCACCCCGTCCGGCCTCTGACAGTTTCCGTGTGCGTCCGCCACGGAAAATCAAAAGAAAATCAAAATCAAAAGCGGGTCGCTTCGCTCGTATCCACGCGTGGCGTGGATGTGTGTCGACCAAGGTCGACACCTACCAACAGCAATGGTGCGCCGCGATCTGTCAGAGGCGGGGCGGTGTCGGGCGGCGGGGTATCCGCGGCATGGATGCCGCGGCTAAGCCTACACGGACGTACTTGCGGCGTCCCCCCCCCCCCCCCCCCCCCCCGCCCCACCCCCAAAACCCCAACGTTGGGTAAACCCCCGCGGGGGGGCCCGAGCCCC
>NZ_JAVFVN010000471.1:0-337 GCF_030910085.1 Stenotrophomonas maltophilia group sp. RNC7
GCCACGCCAGCTAGGCCGATCAAGGACATGACGACGAACGTCGATTGCAGCCCCATGGCCGCGCCGAAGCGTCCGGCCAGCGGGTAGCAGATGAGCCAGCAGGCGTGCGACAGCGCGAAGTGGGCCGCGAAGATCGCTGGACGGTCCTCGGCGTGGGCCGAGCGGCGCAGAAGACGGCCGGATGGCGTCTGCGCCACGCTGTAGCCAAAGCCGATCACCAGCCACAGCGGCAGCAACAGCGCATAGCTCGGCAGCAGTGCGCCGATCGCCGTGCCCACGACGAGGACAGCGGCGCCGGTGAGCATCGCGGGTCGGTCGGCTACTTTCTCCAGTAGGG
>NZ_JAVFVN010000574.1:0-633 GCF_030910085.1 Stenotrophomonas maltophilia group sp. RNC7
TTTTAAATATACTAAATCCCATAGTTGTTCTTCTGTCAGTTCCATCTCATTTAATTTTTCTTCTAACTTACTAGATACAATAAAATCTCTCGGCCAAGAATCTAGTAAATCATAATATCCCATAGTACATATAACCCATTGCTTCTTTTTAACCTTTCCATCTTCTCTATAGCTCTTATGTATGCTTACTTTATAAGCTTTCTTTATCGGTCTTTCAAATTTTTCGAGACTATAGCTATACCAATACCTTATTGTTTCATTTTCGTCGTTGGTAGTCCATGTAGTTGCCGATACTTCTAATTTTATACTAATGCTTGCACGAGGTTGTTTTTTATATTCTATCTCTTGAATAACACAATACATTTTTTATCTCTCCTTGTAGTTACTTTGATAAGTTACACAGTACCTACATATTGATTTTATACTTGTAGTTACTACACTCAACGACATAGTAACTACAAGTATTTTTCTATGCTTTAAATACGCATCCTAATATTCTATCCCTCTATGTTAATGATATAGTGCTACTACCATCTTCCAAAATGAATCTATAAGTTCGTTCAAGTCTTTTAAATTTTCTTCTGGAATAACTGCTTTTAACTTTTCGCATAACACTTCTTGTTCAAGATCATA
>NZ_JAVFVN010000577.1:0-1115 GCF_030910085.1 Stenotrophomonas maltophilia group sp. RNC7
ATTCCCCGCACCAGCACCGGCTTTGATGGTCATCCACCCGATGGCAGGTCGGTCCAGGTCAAGCCAACGGTACAAAATGCGGGGCAGCGTTCAGGATGGTCGATACCAGAGCAGAGCAACTATTGTTTTTCCATTTGGACATGGACGTTTGCACGGCCAGCTGCTGTGTAACGGACCATAAGAAATTGCGCTTGCAGCGTTAAAGCAGCCGTGGACCGGCCAACGGATGGTCTCTGTTCCCCAGATCCGCGCAGCTAATGCCCGTGTATTAGAAGAGCTGCGATTTCAACCAGTTCCGGTAGCGGAAACATAGCGTAACACAACGTTGGCTACACCTCCAATCTGCGGTCGAGCTTCTTTGCTGGTGGAAAGTAGGATTAAATCCGTAGCGCCGCCTTCGAAGTTCACGGCAACCACGACTTTGGGTTCGGGTGCTCGACAACTACGTTATCGGAATATGTGGATGGCCGCCAATGCAGCCATCCATAGCCGATCATGCATAGTCGCCCACGCACATAATTCATACCGACATCTGCTTTCGTTGCCGGGTGAAGTTTGGATTGGGTCAATGCTGCGAACTATCAGTGGAAGCGTCGCCCGAATTGATCGCTCATTTGGGTTAACCTTGCGACGGACTCTAGCCCGATGATGGAATGGTATTAACCATCCAGGGAACACCGAACTTGTCGACGAGTGAACCGAAGCCGGGAGACCAGAAGGTTTCGCCGAATGGCATAACCACCTTACCGCCCTCAGAGAGCTCATTGAACCAGCGCTGTCCCTCCGCCTGCTCCTCGGTATGCAAAGTGACATCAAAACCATTCTTCGGCTTGTCGACATTTGGAGCCCATTGAACATCCATATCTGCTCCCATTAAGGCTTGGTCACCGACCTCCAGCCAGCAGTGCATCAGCCAATTCTTATATTTTTCATCCGAAATTGGCATATCCGGCGGGCCGTCACCATACGGCATCGCCGCGGTGATCTTACCTCCCAGGACCCTGGCATAAAATTCGAAAGCTTCGCGGCACTGGCCCTGAAAGCTCAAGCTTGTTACGATCTTCATGATATTCTCTCCCAGTTAAATTTCTCGCGCCAAGCGTGTTTGACGGTCA
>NZ_JAVFVN010000631.1:0-727 GCF_030910085.1 Stenotrophomonas maltophilia group sp. RNC7
AAAGAAATGATGTGGATATTAGTAAAAAATAGTGATTTATTTGGATACATTTCAAGTGCCAAAACTTTTAAAAGTTACTTATTAGCTAAAAATTGGTTGATTCAGCGAAAAGAACTTGATTATGGGAAAAATATTGAAATTGTACTGGCCACTGGAGAAGTAATCACCAAAAAAGTAAAAAGAATAAGAATAGAGTTAATTAAACGTGAAGAAACTCCAGGGATTCCTTCAAAAGAAGCAATAAAAAAAGTATTTGAAGCAGCATTACAAAGGGATGTAGTTGATGCCAAAAATTATATTGTATGGGGAGTACATTTTAATAGTAGTGTTAAAATTCATGAGCATATTTCTCTTTCTATTAGGGACATTAAGGAAGGATTTGCAATACACCCTTTAAAAATTCCTTATGGAGCAATAAAAGCAAAAGGGATTAATGCTTATACAGGACAACTGTATAAAAGAGTTCTCCACACGTGGTTATTACATTTAATAACTAATCAGACAGAGATGTTAGTTAATTATAGTAGATATTCTGAAAAAGAATTGTTAGATAAAATTTATTCCTTATATGAAGCAATTGATTTTGAAGATGACGAGTTATATAAGGAATTGATAGAAACATATAGGTTAGAAATGCAACATCAAGTTTCTAGAGGTGTAGTGTGAATAATAAATAAATATTTGCGATATCAAAATCATGATAATAAGTGTTTATCATGGTTTTTTT
>NZ_JAVFVN010000639.1:0-928 GCF_030910085.1 Stenotrophomonas maltophilia group sp. RNC7
CCCTAAGAAGAGCATTGTATACTGACCACAAAACAGGGAAAATAAAGTTTTAAATTTCTCATTGCTATATAATTCATCATATTGTTTTTCTGTTAATACAATAGAACCTGTCTCATCAACATTTCCATGAATATGCCAAATTCGCTTATCCTTCTCTAAATTTGTTATTTCATGAGAGCTTAATGTAGTATCTTTTAAAGAGTGAACTTTAAATCTTTTTGGTTGTAGATGTTCAAATAATAAGTTGTCATAGTTAGTTGTTAAGAAAACAGGAAAATCTAACGATGCCAAATCGCTATAATTATGTAAAGAATCGTTATCTACCTCAACAAATTCTTCTTCAATTATTTGTTTTACACATTCTTGAATATCCCTCTCTGATAAGTTCCCACGTTTACTGATCAATTTTAAAGCAAAATCATATTCATATTCATCTATATACTCTTGAATAAATTCATAATATTTTTCATTAACGGTTTTTTTCATTAAAAGCTCAATTAACTTTCCCCATGAAGGTAGCTCAAACGGTAAAGATAATCCCGCTCCTATTAAGGGTACAATTTTTTGTTGCTGATATAACTTATTTAATTCGGCAATATCAAAATTCATTCTCTCTTCACTCCAGTTAAATGTCCTTTATATTTGATATTACCAAATATTCCTCACACAATGTACAAGAATCATACATTTTTATACATTGTTTTACAAAATATCTTCTGCATCACCCGAACTAGAAATTTTCCAATGAAGAGAATTTTAGCAAACGAGTACTAACCTCCATCCAAATACACTCTAAATTCCGTTTCTTTTGATACCTTACTCCTTAGTCTGTATTACAAAAAAAGCTCCTCATTTGTGTATTGACAACATAATCATTCAGATATCCCTAATGTCCATTTTTCTACTTTAGTACACAAAAAATGTAGTC
>NZ_JAVFVN010000655.1:0-308 GCF_030910085.1 Stenotrophomonas maltophilia group sp. RNC7
GATGATCGACGCGCCGAGCGCAGTCATCGTGCCGGAGACATTGATTATCGGACGCAGGCCGAAGCGTTCGCGGATCGTTTGGTTGGGACGTTGAGGATTGGACTTATCCATTGTCGTGTCTTTCATCGTGTTCTTCGGGAAAGATTTCGACGATCGCTTCTATTTCGACCGTGATGTTGTTGGGCAGCGAGGCGACGCCGATAGACGAACGGGCATGCACGCCATCGTCGCCGAAAACTTGGACCAGAAAATCGGAACAGCCGTTGATGACGCGCGGATGCTCCTCGAAGTCATCGACCGCGTTAACG
>NZ_JAVFVN010000658.1:0-358 GCF_030910085.1 Stenotrophomonas maltophilia group sp. RNC7
CAGGCCCGCATGGGCTCGTCACGCCTTCCAGGTAAAGTGTTAATGGATCTTGAAAAATATCCAGTCCTGCACTATGTAGTAGAACGGTGCAGAATGGTCGCGCATGTAGACGAAGTTATCGTTGCTACTTCTAAATTGCCAGGTGACGACAGGATTGTAAAATGGTGCAAGGCCAACAACGTATCTTATTTCCGTGGATCGGAAGATGATGTTTTGTCACGTTATTATGAATGCGCCCGCTCTTATTCACCTGATTATGTGATAAGAGTAACTGCCGACTGTCCATTTGTAGATTATGAAATGGCTTCGGAGATTGTTCACACAATGAAACAAAAGCCTGCAGATATAATGCTCGTAC
>NZ_JAVFVN010000659.1:0-355 GCF_030910085.1 Stenotrophomonas maltophilia group sp. RNC7
CATTGGGAGTTGAATTTGGGCAGTTTAAGAGTTAGGGGGGCACTGTGTGAATATCATTGATCTGCAGCTTCACGGAGCCAAGCTGATTGAACCAGTGGTACACGGCGATCATAGAGGTTTCTTTATGGAAAGCTATCATGAAGAACGTTATCAACAAGCAGGGATTAACACTACTTTTATTCAAGATAATCATTCTTTGTCTCAAGAGGCTGGCGTCGTCCGTGGTTTGCACTATCAGCTCCCGCCTAAAGAACAGAGTAAGCTTGTCCGTGTGTTGAGCGGAGCTATTTATGATGTTATTCTCGATATTCGTCAATCATCTCCAACCTATGGTCAATGGGCAGGGGTCATTTTA
>NZ_JAVFVN010000660.1:0-378 GCF_030910085.1 Stenotrophomonas maltophilia group sp. RNC7
ATTAATTTTATTTTTTAGAGAGAACCAATTATTATTTTTATCGTAAATATAATCAACATCCTCTACTTTCCCTATAATATTCCTGATTTCGGGATACTTACTTGATACATAACCTACTTTCATTATAAATACTCCTTTTCCAATTAGTAATATTATTAATTTCTTGTATTAAATATCTCTCCCGATTTCATCACTTATAAACATATCTTCTATAAAGATGAAAACCTTATAAAATTACACCTATTATAATTTATTGGTACGCCTACTGTATTTTTTACTAATAATAGGTATTAATACTATTATAAAGTATATAATGCATACTTGAATTGAATGTATAATTTGAGAAGTAAGAAAAGAACAAATTATTAAAAATGGAAT
>NZ_JAVFVN010000702.1:0-1660 GCF_030910085.1 Stenotrophomonas maltophilia group sp. RNC7
CAATACTGGATAAATACCCAATCAGAATTCATTGTTACAGATATAGAAAGTAGGGGCGTCCAGTCGTGTGTCACACTTGGGAATAGGTTTCAAATTTCTATCTTCCGAATAACCGACATTACCGGCAAACCATTATTCAGAATACAGGAACTTTCATGACTTTTATAGTCAGAAGAATCTAGTAGAAAGTGGGCGGACCAATGTTATATACCCTATATAGTAAGGTTAAATTTTCGAATGAAGAGTTAAATATCATTCATAATTACATGGCAAATTCCATTCATTCTACTGTACGTCATCCAATCAATTTAGAAACATTATCTACAATTCAGTTAATTTCTCTAGAAAAAAAGATGAAACTCTTTTTAGAATTATTACCAAATATATATAAAGATATGAAAAACGAAGCAGCAAAAAACAATAATAATACATTTGTAATGATTGATGATTGTTTTGTTGTAGCCTTTACTTATACACATCAACAAATTAAAGAAGATATACAAAAAAGGTTTGAACTAACACATAACAAAGCAGCGCAATGTTAATTTTTTATTACCAGTAAATTAATACTTAAGAAGAAATATGTCTAAATTAGTAATACTTTAAAGGATTTATTTATTATATATGTAATAAGTAATGATAGACAGGAGAACAAATGAATTTAAAATAAATAGGCAGGGGAGAACTATTCATGGAAAATACCTGGTTTGATTATTTGAAAGCCGATTTTACTGAAAGGACTGAAAAATTTTGTCCATTTCTTATGGAACTGATAGAAGAAGAAGTAATCGATTTTGATTTTTCGCGAGCTGAACAGCTCCCTGTCATCTATTTAACAGTAGACACTGATGAATCAATAGATAGATTTATACTTGCTAAATATGATGAAAATAAAAATGAATTTTTCTATGAAATAAGTCGTGCAGAAGGAATACGATTTGTGGTCTTTTTTACTGAAACTGAACTGCTAATGAAACATATACATGACTTAACTCACGAAATATTAGAAGGATATGGGATAATAGAGGAAGATACGGAAGAATTCCCAGTACATCCTGCATTCGCAGCAATTGTTTCAGAGATAGAACAATCTCCTTTTAAAAAGGGAAATATATTTGATTTAAAATCTAGAGACCCCTTTGATTTTAAATAACTAAAAAATCCTCTACTCTGTAAAATGATATTTACCATTACAGAGTAGAGGATTTTGTTATGAATTGTTAATTCTCCAAGCATTTTCAACTTTTCTTAATTGGATAGTAGTTTGTTTTTGCCCTTTTGTTTTATAATCAACAATTACATTAACAGTAGCCAATTCATTTTTCTCATTAACATCTTTTATCTCATAGTTTTTTAACTCTCGATTAAGAAAATTCATAAAATCAGTCATACCACCATTGTTTGCTATCATTTTTTTAGCTTCTTCAGTAAATAACGATTCAAATTCATCAACTTTTCCATCTTTAGCATTTTCAAAATATGCGGTGACTATTTCCTTTGGATCACGCTTATCGCCAGTACATCCCGACAATACAGAGATAGAGAGAGTCATGATCATGATTAAAAATATAGTTCTTAAAATACTTTTTTTCATTAGTACACTCCTTATCAAATATAATTCAACAAAGTTGATAATGTTTCTAATAGCTTTTAAATAAAT
>NZ_JAVFVN010000722.1:0-531 GCF_030910085.1 Stenotrophomonas maltophilia group sp. RNC7
GAAAAAGGTATGTATAAATAAGTAGCCGTTTAATAGTAACGCATCTACTGTTATTGTACATATTAAAATAATTATTACCAGAATGTTTGGTAATAGAAGTTGTAAAAAAGCAGCCACTACCCCTATGAAAATAATAGAAAACATCTGAAATGGTACAAACCTAAAAAAGTTAATTTTTTCTGTACCTGAGGAAATTACATAGGCAGTTAAACTACTCTGAAAAATAATAACCCCGCCAATTATCATTGTAAATATGATTACTTTTAGATAATATATGCTTACCAGTTTTAACGTATTATTCATTCGGTGGATAACGTAAATATTAAAAAATCCCGACATGGTATATACAGCAAAAATAATTATTAATGGAATGAAAATCATTGATAAATGATGAACAGATAGTAATTTGAAAAGTACCTCTAGACTGCTCATTTGATTGTGTACAGTATCTTTTGTTAAGAGGTATATTGTAAGTATACTCAATGCCAAAATAACTAATAATGATTTGTATTTTGTTTGTATAGTTTCTTT
>NZ_JAVFVN010000779.1:0-3201 GCF_030910085.1 Stenotrophomonas maltophilia group sp. RNC7
CATAGAAAAGAAGGGATGGGATATGTCCATTTTGAAGCATACGATATAAGGCTGTTTTGGGGCCTATTACATCATCTTGTCCAACTACTTCATCGATTGTTCGCGGTCTCATTCTATGTGATAAAGGTTCATTGTAAAACATTATATATATCTCCCCTTCAGTTTAAAGCACACTATTAAATAGATTATGTCTTTAATAAACTTACCATAAAGTAGGATGAGTGAAAAATTTATTAAATTCTTGTTTAAATTACTCTGTCAATTGAAAGGAATTTCCCCTTTGTATTTTCCACATCATTATTAGAGACTTTAATATAAAAACAATATAAAAATACACAATTTAGAATTTTAGGGACATATTAAAATAACAAAAGACCTCCAATAAATTCATTTCACATAATTAAGATGCTACTTTGTAAAATTAAAGACAAGTGTATGTACCTTATTACTGAAAAAGTAGAAGTTTGTCTTTAATGTCTGACATTAAATGAAAATTTAGTACATCACTTATATAAAAGTGGTGTACTTTTTGTTTATTAGACCGTCTAAAAGACCTCATTTATTAAAACAACCTTAAAAAGGGAACACTTTACAACAATAAAAAGTTTCAGTAAAACAAGAAGATATAATCAGTTCGGTTTAGAGGGAAATCTTTGAAGGAATACACAGTAAAAGAAGTGTCTGAACTTTATAGATGTTTAGCACTATTATTACTAATGTAACAAATACAATAAAACAGAGAGGATTAATTACCTCTCTGTCTTTACTCCTGTGCGACCTTCAAAACATCAATTAATTCTACGAGCTCAAGGAATACTTCAATCCCCTCGTTCAGTTCTTGATTGTCTTCGCCACCAACTAGATTCAGAGCCATTTCTTTACGACTCAATATACTCTTGGGTTTGTTATAGTCATAATCAGTTTTATAAAAGTACATAGGATCGTCTATTTTAAAGAAATCACTTAGCTTCTTTATATGCTCTTCTATGTTACCCTTGCCGTTCAACATATCATAAAAAGCATTTTCGCCAATTCCAGCTCTTTCCATTACCCATGAATTCTTTAACTCTCTAGATTCAATGAATACTCTTATATTTTCACCTGCAATTTTATTAATATTACTCATTCAATTAGTCCTCCGGTATACATTATTAACCTTTATATCACTTATCGTTTTGAAGCTTTTTTAGCTCTAATTTATGTTTCTTTATGGAATATAATAATTATAATTGTAGTTCACTATTTTTTATATAGGATGGTATACTGATTTCTTACTGAAATAGAAAATCCTAATGAAATTGAACAAAAACAACTAAGAAAGAAAAGAATAGAAGAACTCCTGCAAATAATTGAGAAAGAGAAAACTCTTAAGAGTCTATTGCTCTTTCTTCATAGGGGGTATAAGCCCTATTTAATCGCATACCCCACTTCTTTCTATTTTTTTATTTTATGGAGGCACTTATGAACATCATAGAAAAACAAGGAATTATTAAAACTTGGTTTAATGAATTCCTTACTCAACACAATTTCAATATATTAGAAGAACTTATAACTACACATTTTACCTTTCATTCTATAAATAATGGTATAAAAAAATCTAATATTGTGAATAGGGAAGAATTTGAAGAATCCATGGCGTTTTACTTGCATATGATTCACCCTAATAGATGGGTTATCAATAATCTAATTGAAAAGGAAGATTGTATATTTGTTGAATATACTGGATACTTAACTTATACAGACGAATTTATAACATTCACCCCAGAAAATCGAAATAAAAAAGAAACTGGAATTATGAAATTTCATTTTATGGATGGTAAAATAGAAAAATTATATTGGGAAGTAAATTCAGTAGTTTAATAATGAGCTGAAAATTGGGATTCCTGAATATGAAGTAGTGAAATTCTTACTACCAAAGGTCGTGTCCATTTCTGATACGGTTGACGTTACCGTTCTTAAAGTGTAATAAACAAATTATATAATCCATTTTATTTATTATCATTATATAATAGTGATATTATAATTAAACAAACGAGGTGATTGTGTGTTAACTAAGGTGCTTAAAAGCAATAATGAAACAGATAGAAAGTTTCAATCCATCTTGAATGAACTCATCCCCAAAGCAAATGAGTTCTATACTTTGTCTGGCCATCCCGCTTTCGCTAATGATTATAAGATGGTCGTACCATTTAATTTAGTTAATTTTAAAAATGCAGCGCTAGTTGGTACTGCATTTGATTACTTGGCTAGATTGATGATCGCTAGAATCGTTAAAAGCAACCAAAAAGAATTTCTAAATAATTTAAAAGCAACAGATGGTTATGAGGTAATGGAACGATTTTATAAGGAAGATGCATTAATCCCCTTAGATAAGTTGCAGATTGTTTATGAAAAAGGTATGAGCTTGTTTGAATTGTATATTGCTGGAGAAGAAGATATTAACAAGATGATTCCAGTAGCATGCTTCTTTGCTAAATTAGAAAATGTTTATCGAAGTGGGCGCAAACTTGCTAATGAGGAAAAGAAACGTTTCTTTTCTAAACAGCCTGAAGATGTAATAAGAGAATTAGCAGATATGTGCTCGGTATTCCAAGATAAATTCCTTATACCTAAAGTTATATCCTCAGAAAGTGAAGTGATATATAATCCTAATTGCGGTGTAGCTTCTCTTATGGTTAACGGAGCTGATGCAGACATAATCATTGATGGGGTGTTATATGATTTTAAAACCACCAAAAAGTCAGGTTATGCATGGGATGAAGTTGCGCAATTAATTGGATATTATTGTTTAAATAACATATCGTCACGGTTTGCAGAAATAGGTATGCCTTTTCCTTATAAGGATTTAAACATAAAGAAAGTAGCTTTCTATAAGGCGAGATATGGAGAAGTAGAATATTATGATATATCACAGGTAGAAAGGGAGAAGGTAGAAAAAATAACAGAAGATCTAATCTGGCATTTTAAAGATAACCCTAGCCTAAAAATGAAAATGAATATTGACTTTTTCTGGAATTTTGAAGACTACTCTATGTACATTTAATATGATTTGATTAAACATATAAGCTATATAAAAAGGTACTACTAGGGTGCCCTTTTATTAAATACATAAGATCACATTATTAGTAGCATTTGAAAAAATTCACTTCTTATCTCTTTTCAGATAAGAAGTGAATTTTTTGTTTTTGGGGCGACTTGATT
>NZ_JAVFVN010000781.1:0-388 GCF_030910085.1 Stenotrophomonas maltophilia group sp. RNC7
ACCAAAACTAGAATGTTTATGGAATGATGTTGTGCATTTTTTACCATTGCATCCTTATGAGATTTATAAAGTATTACTGGAAATAGGAATAAACCTTCATACAAATAAACTGTTTTATAAAGTTCCTATTAGCGCATTGAAGGGTCAGTGTATGGCAATATACAAGTACTCAAAGCATAATTGGGGTGGACCAAATAGAGAATTAAAAGAATGCGAAATAGAAATCATCAACTTTAATGAATATAGAGAATTAAAGCAATTAAATACCTGCACCAAAGAATATTACAGGGAGGAATATGAAAAGGGTAGAAGATTTGGGATGTTTCACTTAATTCCACATGTTCTTGTCAAAGGAAAAATAGAGGTGAAAAATCTTGAAATAATAAAT
>NZ_JAVFVN010000782.1:0-346 GCF_030910085.1 Stenotrophomonas maltophilia group sp. RNC7
AAATATTTAGAAACAGGACTATTTTATGCTTAGAGGAGAAATCTCAAATACAATTTGTTATTATTAGGTTAAAACATAATAGGATAGGAGATAATAAATTGAGCAATTTTGATATTTCTCAGCTTGATTGGAAAGATATTAATTGGAAAAATTTCGAGAAATTTATCTACTATGCATTGGAACGAGAAGGATTCAAAGATACTGAATGGTTTGGAGTTTCTGGTGGGGATAATGGAAGAGATATTTGTGCTACTACATATGAAGAGCTTCCATTGAACCTAAGCTATAAAAGGCGTTGGATTTTTCAATGTAAAAAGTGGTCAAAGTTACCAAATAAAGCGTTAAT
>NZ_JAVFVN010000784.1:0-309 GCF_030910085.1 Stenotrophomonas maltophilia group sp. RNC7
AAGAGTTAAAAAAATAAGAAATACAGAGATCACTCTGTATTTCTTATCTATCGAATATGTCATTTTATCACACTCCTATAATATTACGGAACTGGAATAGCTAATACATCACCACTACCTTTAGATTCAAAGATTAACCAATGTGCATCTTCCCCACGATAATTCCATGAGTTACTATCTATTTGGTTATCTAAATGTCCACCCCATATAGGATAGTACGTTCTTTTAATCCCATTTCCTGAGTTTTCTGTGAAGTTAACAATGTTATTTCTATATCTTAAAGTAGAAAAATCCTTGTTTGAAATTTTC
>NZ_JAVFVN010000663.1:0-450 GCF_030910085.1 Stenotrophomonas maltophilia group sp. RNC7
CACTACACGCGCGCGGCCGCCAAGGAATTCGGCGCGCGCGGCATCTCGGTGACGGCCGTCGGCCCCGGCCCGATGGACACGCCGTTCTTCTATCCGGCCGAAGGCGCCGATGCCGTGGCGTACCACAAGACCGCCGCCGCGCTGTCGCCGTTCTCCAAGACCGGCCTGACCGACATCGAGGACGTGGTGCCGTTCATCCGCCACCTGGTCAGCGATGGCTGGTGGATCACCGGCCAGACCATCCTGATCAACGGGGGCTACACCACCAAGTAAGCGGCCCGGCCGCCCGGGGCCCGCCCGGCCCGTGCGATCCGAGGCCGCGTGGATCCGGCCGGGCCTGTCCGGCGGGAGCGCCATTTCCGGTGTCTGCGATGTCCCGCGGACCGGCTATGCTGTCACGGGTGGCGTCGTGCCGCCGGCGCTGGGGGACTCCCGGGGGAGCATGGACAG
>NZ_JAVFVN010000665.1:0-564 GCF_030910085.1 Stenotrophomonas maltophilia group sp. RNC7
GAGGAAGTGTATACAGTGTTATTGCTATTCTTCTTTCTCTATTTTGGAAGGATTATTTGCCAAGTGTTTATGGCGATTTTTATAGCGAAATTTGGGGAGCGACTGGCAGGGTAACCTTTCAGAATGTCACAGTATTGTTTATGATAAGTTTTTTTTCCTTATATATGATTTTCAGAGGGGAAAATGTAAAACTCAATTTTTTTGCTATAGTGTTATTTAATATAGCCATTTTATTATCACAGACTAGAAGTATTATTGCATTGTATTATGTATGCTTTTTGATTATAGGATTATGTATATTCATGAAGTATTTATTATCAAAAACCTTAAAATTAAAACATCTAGTTTTTATATTAATATGTATTCCTTTAACATGTGTAGTCCTTTTAGTTGGTGTGAAAACTTTACATTTAATGGAGGATTCAGTGGCCGTAGATATACTAAATAGGTTTAATGAGGGAAGTGGATCAATTGATTCTAGATTGTATACTAATAACAACATATTAGAAGGAATGCAATCTCCTATTTTAGGTAATGGAATTGGTTACCCATTAAAGTTTTTAA
>NZ_JAVFVN010000666.1:0-397 GCF_030910085.1 Stenotrophomonas maltophilia group sp. RNC7
CTCGGCCTCGCAAGAGCAGATCGCCGCGGCCCTGAGCGAAGCTGGCTTCCCGCCGCGCGCGCAGTAACACCGCGTCGTGGCCGGCCTGCACACAGGACGGCCGATGCGAGCACGTGCGCTGCGCCGTACCTGGCGCGGCGCTCAGTGCATCCCAAGGTAGGCGACC
Organism: Stenotrophomonas maltophilia group sp. RNC7; assembly: GCF_030910085.1. NCBI lineage: Bacteria > Pseudomonadati > Pseudomonadota > Gammaproteobacteria > Lysobacterales > Lysobacteraceae > Stenotrophomonas > Stenotrophomonas maltophilia group sp. RNC7. Next base: position 167 of record NZ_JAVFVN010000666.1, read on the forward strand.
TTGGCCCACATCCACAGGGCCATCGCCACCATCATCAGGTTCTCGGTCAGGGACACGAAGCCCAGCGGCACGTTGCTGTCCCCGCCCACACAGGCGCACTTGAGTTCCCGGCGATCGACATAGACCGCCTTGAAAACCGACACGGCCCCGACGGTCCCGATGAACAGCGCCAACGGAATCGACACCCACATCCCCACGCCCGCGACCATCAGGACGCCTGCGATGGCCTCC
>NZ_JAVFVN010000120.1:0-1831 GCF_030910085.1 Stenotrophomonas maltophilia group sp. RNC7
AATGATAAATGCCCGGTATAGCTTTTTCCTGCGATTGTTGATGCGCCATCGGCGACGTGTATATATTTGTTCTTTAACAATTATTACTCCGTGTCTTACCCTCAAAGGCGGCGGCTGAGATGAGCGAAGCTTCCGACTTTGCCGCACGATTGTATGCTTTGGCGCGAAGCGATAACGGCGAGAATGTAACGCTTGAGCTCGGGGGTGTTCCGGTCTTTGTTGTGCAGGATCTGGATAGTGCGCATTATATTTTGCGGCACAACGCAAGTAACTATCTCAAAAGCATGGACTGGTTCCGTCAGGCGCTTGGCGCTTCGCGTTTTACGGAGAACGGGCCTGCTTGGGCGGAACGACAGGCGTTGTCTCAGCCGTTCTTTTCCCGGTTTGACCGGGAGAAAACAGTCAGGGCTTCCGTGGCCGCGGCGCGCAAGGCCCTGGACAAGCTGTACCGTCACGCGAATGAGGGGCGGCAAACGATAGATGATGCAGTGCTCAGGTATCTGGCTGCTTCTGTGATGCTGGAGGTGTTCTTTGATGTCGATCTCGAAACGTCCGGTGTCGAGCCCGAACATATCGCCTATCTTGTAGGATTCGGCTCGGAATATTCTTTCGTTCCTGCCAGAAACAACATTGCCTTTTCCAATGCTGAAATCACGCGGTTTCTGGATATCCGGTATAAGGTTCTGCACAGCATGCAGACCTTCCGGAACGGTGATGCCTCAGAACAAAGTCTTCTCGGCAGAGTTCGGAAAATGGATGCCGATGGTAGCCACGGCTTTCGACTCGAACATGAAATGACGATGTATTTTGCAGCCGCCAGCGAGACTACAGCAGCGACGCTGGGATGGGCGATGTATTGCCTGTCGCGCTGGCCGGACATCCAGACCAGACTGCGCTCAGCTTGCGAACTGCTGCCGGACCTAGATGAATGCCTATGGGATAATATCGAAGGAAGCGAAATATTGCGCAATTTCGTTCTGGAGGTCTTGCGTATGTTCCCGTCTACGCCGGTTATTGCGCGTCGCGCAATTGACGAAGACCAGATTGGTGGCCGGTTCATAGCCGCGGACGAACAGGTCCTGATTTCACTCGTCGGCATTCAGCACAGCCGCAAGATCAATCCCGATCCCTGGAAGCTGGATATTGAAAGGCCGGCGCCTGGCGGGGCAAATTTTGGTAATTCGATTTCTTTTAGCACTGGTCCGCGTGTATGCGGTGGAACACGATTTGCACTTGCTGAACTGATGTCCGTGCTTCTGACGTTCATTCGAGAAGCCAAATTCGAAGCGACATCCCCGGACGAACCCAATTTTCTCTTTCGCACTCAGCTCATGAACGAGGGTGGGCAGCCCGTTTCTGTATCGCCACTGCGGTCCGGTCGGTCTTATGGAAATGGAATCTAGAGCTATCCTGGAGATACCTATTGATAGTTCTGCCAATGCCTTTGTGAGAGCAGCGCCAGCTGCGCCGCTTCAAGAAAGCCGCTGAGAAACCAGTCATAGACGGTGTTGGACGACAGTGCCCGAAATGTTGGCTCGCTGATTGTATAGAGATGGCTTCTTCTCTGCCCATGCTCTGATGGCTGGCTGAATTCAACAAGACTTGGCGTAAGGAGGCCTTTGTTGCGAAGCGCCTCGGCAAATAAGGATGCCCGCCGTCGCCCCTCATGTATCTGTGCGGCGAAACCAGCAATCTGGTGCAGCAAATTTGTCGGTTGCCCCGCTTCATCAAATAATGGGAGAGCCGCCGCATTTTGCTCCAGCGGGACCACCTGTCCTGCAGATGAGTCGAACAAGAGGATACCGGCATCCTGATCTGGAAGTTTCTCCAG
>NZ_JAVFVN010000227.1:0-356 GCF_030910085.1 Stenotrophomonas maltophilia group sp. RNC7
TGGCTCGGCTCTACAGAAGATCATTCCGATCATTCTTTCGTTCATCCACGCATGGCGTGGATCCACCGTGTCGACCAAGGTCGACACCCACCAGTGCAATATCCCGTTCCGGCAGATTGCAGGAAGCTGTCGAAGGCGGGGGGGGGGGGGGGGGTGGGGGGGGGTCCCCGGGCGGGGGCGGCGGGCGCTGGCTCCCTCGGACTTCCCCCCCCCCCCCCCCCCCCCCCCCCCCCACCCCGCCATCTCACGGATACCTAGCTGTTGCGGTTGCTTCGGCTGTTGCTTTGGCCTCTGCAGGTGCAGGGCGCAGCCCTGCATCGACCACCCCCAACTTCTTCAGGAAATTGTCCACCAGC
>NZ_JAVFVN010000238.1:0-700 GCF_030910085.1 Stenotrophomonas maltophilia group sp. RNC7
TATATCCATCTACTAGTTGTCCCGCAGGATGTTTTTGCACCACATGATGAATTTCAATACCATCTCTAGGCAAAGATTTATTTGTTAACTCATTAAATGTTCCTACTTCATAAGAAGTGACTCCCTTAGACGCACCTTTAGCAGCATCCCCAATATCATCAGTCTTATTTCTCAGCCTAGATATATCCGCCATATCATCAAAAACATCTACCATCAATGTTGACATCATAGCGCTAGCCAATGAGATATTCTTATGATCTTCTGTTAGTGGTCTCCCTGTAAATGCATCTACTCCAGATTTAACTTCATACCAATCTAATAGTACATCAACTGGTGTAACGCGAAGCATTACAGGTGCGTTATCAAGGACATCATTTGCAAGGTTCATATTGCTAATAAGCATTGCTTTGTGTCCTGGCGCAATGTTCATCTGATTTATTCTTTCTACTGCGTTCACTTCTGTTTGTCTATCTATTACGCTACCAATGGTATTTCCAACGACACTTCCTGCTACACCGCCCAGTATACCTCCTATGGTTGTTCCCACAGTTGATCCTATACTTCCGATGTAGTTCATACCTCTTACGTAGGTGGTAATTACATCGTCCTTTTGTTCAGTCTGCCTATATCTGACGACAGAATTATGATTATGCAGTATGATTTTTGTTTGCAAGCGAAAGCGATGGAATAACTTTGTTTG
>NZ_JAVFVN010000256.1:0-7549 GCF_030910085.1 Stenotrophomonas maltophilia group sp. RNC7
TAATATTAGTTTCAAGTTTTATTACAAAATCATTGTCCCTTTTCACACTAATTGTACTAAAAAAATATAAAAATAACACATGATAATAACCTTTATCCATAACAAAAGGGATACGTATTTTATTTAATTACATAAATAAAACACGTATCCCTTTTAATTCACTTTAAATATTTTAACAATTTATCAAATTCTTGTTTCATCAACTTTGGTCTAATTTTATACAATGGAATTCCTTTTAAAGAGGCCTCTGGTTGAGAATCAAAATATGGTAAAGAAACTGTTGGTTCAAATCCAAAATCTAAACTTCTATTCCACTTATTACCTATGGTAACAATTATATCTTCTTTTCTAAGCTCAATACCTTGTAACTCTTTATGGTGAAGTTTAGCCGCTTTAAATGCTTGCCTATTTTGTTCTGTAATAACCCATACTTGGTCGCAAATAGCAAGTGTTTCTTTTGCCAAAGTATTATCCCAAGAATGAGATAGATCAACAAAAGTAGTAGGTGCTAATCTACTATGATATATTAATTCTTTTGCTTGTAAAGTTGTTAATTCTATATCTTTATCAGTTTCACAAGGAAAAAAGAATGTATTATCAATATTCCATTTTGGCGTATGAGCAAAAGTCTCCGGTCTTTCTTTTATTACGCAGTGAACATCTTCCCAGAATTCATGTGGTTCTTGCTCAGCACAAGCTAAATGATACCAAATTGGAAATTTACTTGGTGTATCGAGTATAGATGAAGTTATTCCATGCTCTAAAGACAAATACCTAGTGAAATTGTGTAGAAAAAATGTAGAACCAGCACCTGGAGTAAGGCTAACCACAGCTATTAAATAATTTTTTATTTCATTTCTATGAGTAGAATTCGAACCGTTAAAGGTTGGTGGTTCTAAATCAATATGATCTTTATCTTTTTTAAAGAATGAAAAAGTCTTACGTTTTGTTTGAAGCTTCTTAGTACGACTTTCTTCATCATTTAGTAAGGTTTCTGCTTCTATATTAGTATCAACTATACTTTCCTTTTCTATCTCTTCAGTTAGACTCTGAGGTTCTATAACTGAAGTAGCAGCCGCAATTTCTTTCACTGTATCTTCTTTTTCATTACATTCCTCTGTAATTTCTTCCTTCTTATTTACATCTTCTTCTATCAATTCTTCTGCAGGTTGCTTACTTTTTTTCCTTCCAAATATTTTGGAAAAGAAACCTACTTTTTCTTGAGCTGTTGTATTTGATTCATCTATTGCAATACTTTCTTTTTCGTTATTCCCTTTAATTATTTCATCAGTTTGAATATTTTCCTCGGTTTCTTGATTTAAAATGTTTTGGAGGCTTAAACTTCCTTCTTGGAATAAATGCGGTTTATAAATTGCATTAGAGTTCTCTACCTTAAGATGCGCTACATTACTATATTTGGGAGGTAAAGACATTTGTTCCACTAATTGCGGCATGTCAAAAGAGTTAGTATAAAAAATGTCTAATACATTATTATTTACTAATTCACTAAGAAATGGATCTCCAGGTGTTCTTTCACATACGAAACCAATGCGTATATTATCATTTTCTTGTCTCAAATATTCTATAATATCAAGAAATTTTGTTTCCCTATAAAACTTTTCATCAGATTGATTCTCTTCATCTGGATCATACGCAATTCCAAAATGCTTATCATGAAAGAAAATAATATCTGGATTATCTTCCTCAATAACATCCATCAAATATTGTGAATTAAAAACTTCGTTCATACTCACCAAAAATTTTTCTCTTAAAAACTTGCGAAATATTGTATGAAACTCTTCATTTCCCATTGCTAATACTACACGTTTCATACGTTTCCCTCACTTTCTTTAAAATTCCGTCAATTAATATTAATCTTCTATATTGTTAAAAATCATAAACCATACTCCGATAGAGAATTTATTCTTTTAATAATGTTTCGTACCTATTCAAGATACATATATTTTGAAACCCATTAGTTCTTTAACCTTTAGTTAATTGTAGGTGTTCCATAAAAAACAACATTTTCAGAATTGGCCCTTCTTTTTAGCTGCTGCACAATACGGATAATATCAATTTCTTCAGAATAAAAAATATCTCTTACGCCTAACTCTTTTAAATCATCAAAAAAAGGATCATCAATTTCTCTCGTACATATATAACATACTCGAATTTTTTCCGGTAAGCTTTTCAAAAAATTAATAGCTTCTTGCGAAATATCTTCTATTCCATTAAAATCAAGAAACTTTTCTGCAAATACTATAATATCGGGTTCAAATTCCATTATAGGTTGCTGTAACTCTTTGAGAGAATTAATTCTTGTATCACAAACTTCAAAGAAATCATGAAAATGTTTAGCAAATAAACTGTGGTAAGGTTCATATTGCATTCCTAATATCACTTTTTGCATTAATTAAGACCACCATTTCCGGATTAAGTTATAAAAAGAAGAACACCTTCCTTATGCGTATATACACATTTATGTTTTGGTGTCCTTCTAAGTCTTCCTCATTAATCAAAGAAAGGCATATCAACTTTTGCTAATTTTGGTTTTGCATCTACTACTTGTTTTAAGTAAAACGATTTTGATAGCCCTTCCGTTTCTATATATTCTTCAATACAAAATAAACAAGGTAAGTTGTATGATTCTAAATTTAAATTTTTAGCAATATCCATGGCTAAATCCCAGCAAGATACACTAATAACAAACATTGTTTTATGTTTTCCCATCTCATGAATAGGAAGATACTTATACTGTTGATAAACCTGCTCCCATCTCATTAGACGTTCTGATAAGTAGTTTAAATAATCCTTAGATTGTTGTACTCTTTCTAAAACAAAATTAAAACTCCCCTTAATAGTAGCAACTTCCATTACTGCAAAACTTTTAATTAGCTGCGGATTATTTAAGATTGCCCCCTGCCACTTAAAACCACGAAGACCATTAGTCTCATACACTTTACATCGGATCTCGTTTATAGCTACATACCGTTGAATGGCAGTTAAACCTAAAGTTTGCCACCTGGTTGGCTCCATGAAAAATTGTTTATTATAGTAATGTTTTAAAAAAATATAACCGGCAAGTCCTAAAGTGAATGGAGCAGGAGGCTTCCCTTCACTTTCAGAAGAACTTATATCCCATCTCTCTACAAACCCATGTCTCCTGAATTTCTTTAACCTTACAGATACTTGAGAGCGCGTCATTCTAGATTGCATTAGCCTTTTTAATTGATCTTCATTAATGGCAATACAATCACCAACCAATTTTAATAAAACAATGTCCGCTTCATCCATATAATTATAGCTTCTCGCTTTACCTAATACTGCTCCTAAATTCGTTAGAGGCGTATAACCATCAATAAGAGCAATCCCTCCATTAATAGAGGGATCATCCCAAATTGATATGCTACCATCTTGTCTTCTGAAATACGGATAAGACAGGTCCGTTGGTACCACCTGTGGTTTCATAATTAATTCACTCATATAACCAAGAAGTTACATCTTTACGATGTTTTTTTCCTTGAGGATAATTAAAAATAATGCCCCTAGCAGTACGTTTTTCCTTATCAATACTGACAATGCGAACAGCCACAATATCATCTACAATTGGTTGCTCAATTTCCCTTGGTTTAGAAGCTTTAATTGTTAATCCCTTTGCCAATCTAACAAAAATTCCATCGCGCTCAGAAACATTTGTTACTACACCAGTTGAAGTATACTTATTTGGCTCTTTATCTGCTAACTCTTCAAATGGATCTGGAACTGCCGCTTTTCTACTTACTTGAATTTGTCTAGTTTCTTGGTTAAAACGTTTAACTTTTACAGGCAAGACGTTATTTCTTCCTGCAATTGCATCAATATCGAACACTCTCTCATGATCTAAATCATCGAATTTCATAAAACAAGGTGTTCCTTCAACTTTTAAAAAGATGGTACGAGTTCGATCGTTTCTCCCTGTAACAATTCCATCAAAAGTTTTTTCTGAAAGCGCACCTTCTTCTTCAAGTTTAAAAATTTCAGTTAAGAATTTTTCTTTTTTGATTTCATCGGCTTGTCTCACACTTACACTAGCCAAATTATTTTCCCTATCAACATTTAATACAACAAATTCGTGAACTGTACCAGTAAAATTTGACAGTGTTCGATATTCATACTCTGAAAATTCTTGTGCCGGGCAATACCCTAAAGCCCCACCACCTAAAGCGAAAATTACACATTCAATTTCCTGTGGCTCATAATTTCCGTTTTCTTCATTTCGTAAATTTAACTTTTGTACTTCTACGTTTCTCACCATAGCAGTAAGAAATTCTCTATTTCGTCTACTTGCTGATAATCTCTCATACACCTCTGTTAGCATTTCTGCCATTAATATTCACTCCTTATTTTTTACTCATTTTTGATTGATAGGAGTCAAAAGCTCCTAATCTATTAGGGCATTATATTCATAAAGGTGTATTTTTCTAATAGGATTCATGAAAAAAGTTTCAATTTTTTTAAAAAGCAGCTTTTTTTCTACTAATTTAAAATATACGTAAGGAAGTTATTAAACAGACTGTGGGGTGTAAAGATGGGTATGAAAGCGGCCAAAGCATTAGGAAGAAAAGCAGCAATAGGCATGTTAAAAAATAGACTTAAAACAACAGAAAAAAGTAAACACACCTTAGAAGAACTACAACAAAAGTATTACACTTGCTTACAAAAAGGTTCAAATGAAGAGCTAACGGATCCTCATGATTATATAGATGCACTAGTAGAGTACATCCAGATTTTACAAAACCAATTAGATAATGAAAAAAACAAGCGAAAAGAAGATAAAAAAATTCTTACCAGAACAAAAAATGACCTGGAACAAAAGAAACAAAAAATACAAGAATTGCACCAGCGCGAAGCTAAACAAAAAAAAATAATTTCTGACATGAAAATTGTGGAACATAATACTTACAAAGAGGTGGCAAATTTACAAACACAATTAACTCAAAAAGATAAATTATTACATGAGAGTACACAAAATGAAAAAATACTCTTAAATAAACTGGAGCAGCTACAAAAAACAATTAAAAATACTAGTAAATTAAAACCTCGAAAACCTAATAAAATGGATTTAATTACACAGTTAAACAACAGAATTAAAAACCTGGAAATCGATTTAAAAAATGCAACTCCCAATGAATCTTACTTCAAACATAAATATCAACAAGAATTATTAGTTCGTACATCTGTCCAAAAGGAACTTACTGCTTTTAAGAGAAAATATAATGATTCACTAAAATACATTGAAAAATTCGAAGATTTATTAACTGGATTGCTAGCTTTACCAAAGAAAAATAGTAATGAAAAAGAAATTAGTCCTCGCAATATGGAGAATGAAAAGAGAGTGGTTGTCTTTGGAACTGTAGAACGAAATGATAATAATATATTCTTTAGAGATTCCAGAAATATTCAATATAAAATCAACTGGTCAGAAAGCATACACTACGTTAAATTTAGTATCCCTACTAAAGTAATGATTTCTAATGAAGCAGCCGTTATTCTAGAACAATATCCAAAAATCACAAATTCTGCTTCTCCAGCAACAATTCGTAAGTTCGTTACAAGTAAACGTTCTTCAAACCAAAAAACAAAAGAATCTATACTTGATGAAAAATTAAGTGATTATAAAGTTCTATTAATAGGTTCAGCTAGTCAAATCAATAAAAATGGTAAATTAACTCAGTACTTAGCAAAGTGTGGTTTACAAGTTAAACTTATTGATCCCTTTGAAGAAAGTTTAAACAGGATATCTGCTTGTAACGCTCGCTTTGATGCTATCATTATATTTACAGGTCATATTCCTCATTCTGTTTGGGATCATGTTTCAAAACAAGATGATAGAGTGGAGGAAATATGGTCAATTAAAGAAAAAGATGTACTTACACGTATTAAGTATATTGTTACTCATAAGTGTCGATTAGCTGCAAATTAAAAAGCAATTGTTCATAAATAATAAAGTTTGTTAGTTTTATAAATCAAAGATTTATCTATGTGGAGGAGAGAAGGATATGAAGAATATTTTATTATATTTTTTAGCTGTTACTTTATTGATCACAATAAGTTTATGTGCTTTCGATATTATTAATTTAAAAACATTTATGGCTGCTACATTGGTACAGGTAATGTTGATTAAAATTACCGATATCTTTGAATCTGAAAATGAAAAAAATTGAATTTCATTTAAAAATGGAGGGAAGGAAAATGGAATTAATTCACGAAAGAACATATCCAGAACAATATGATTTAGAAGGGGCAATCGAACGTTTTTATGACAGTTTCCCAGACGACTGGGGTTCACTGGATAATAATAAAATTGAAAGAGATAGTCATGTAGAGAATGTTTATGAAGCAACAGATGTAATGGAAAATGGCCTTAAATTAAAGGTTGAAATTTTTTTAGCGGATGATAAGGATGAAGATGAAGCGTGGATTTGCAAAGCATATAAATTTTCTTAACAATGGCGTTATTTGAATGAAAAAGGGCAGGTAAGTAATAATTAAGTTACCTGCCCTTTTTAACAGCTAAATATAAGCATTACCTTTACTAAATTAAGGCCCTTCCATATTTTTTCCATTCTTACCTGCTCCTTCATAGATTTCTTCATATCGGTAGACTTATACATTAATTATAGTCTTCTCCATCAGTTTATACTGCACACATAAAGGTTCCTCCAAACCATTTTTCTTTTGTTAAACCTATAATTCACTAGCAATGACTATGTACATACTATTAACCTCATCTACATCTATTCCACTTAAAAATTGGCCACTTTTATTAGTTTTTTTACATTGATATTTACAGCCTTTATCAAATGCTATTCCTATACATTTCACCATTCTCTTATTTTGATGCATTGTTTGTTGATCTGAATATACGATGCCCAGCCGTTTAGACCATTTCATCAACTCTCCAACCGATAATGAAATACTAGATATTCCATTATCAATAAATCTATTTTTAGATAGGACACTTAATATAAATTCTTTATCAACTAAGAAACAAACATCGTCATTTAATATGTTTGGTTTTATAAAAGTTGGCACATCCTCTAAATAACTCATTGCAACTAATATCGATTTACCTTTTAAAGATTTAATAGCTTGTATAGTATTTACATTATCCTTCATATTTTTTCCTTTCTAGGTGAACATGCAATCATTTTATAAAACAAATAATTGCCATTCCTCTTAATTAGTAAATCCATTATATGCATTACACAACCGAATTTTAATATTTTCAATATATTAAGGGCAGATTTTTTATAAATCCTCTTAAAATATTCATTTTGGGTAAGTATACTGTCATGAAATGATTTATAGTTTGTAGCTTGGTCACCATTACTTTATCAAGGAGCTGTTACACTTAATGAACCGTTCTCAGAAAACAGATTTATTAAAAAAAGAACTAGTACACCTTATCCTATCCCCTCTAAATATCACTGAAAATTTCTTTCATCAAATGGCTAAAAATCATTTGGAAGCACACATAGACTTATTACTATGCTTTCAAGACAACGTA
>NZ_JAVFVN010000270.1:0-425 GCF_030910085.1 Stenotrophomonas maltophilia group sp. RNC7
AACGTGAGGTCACCGGGCAGCAGGCCGAGCCCGCGGGCAAGCTGCGCATCAGCATGCCCACGCCGTATGCCCATCACCGCGTGCTGCCATTGCTGGGCGAGTTCCGCCAGCGGTACCCGCAGGTGCAGGTCGATGTGCACATCAGCAACCGCAATGTCGACTTTGCCGAAGAAGGCTACGACCTTGCCATTCGCGGCCGGCTGCCGCCGGACTCGAATCTGGTGGCGCGCAAGCTGGAAGATGCGGAACTGGTGCTGGTGGCGGCCCCTGGCTATCTGCGGCGCGCGGGCACGCCGCGCACCCTGGAGGATCTCGACGGGCACGACTGCATCCAGTTCGAGTTGCCCAGCACCGGCCGCAACATCCCATGGATATTCCTGCGTGACGGCCGGCAGATCGATGTGCCGACCCATGGCGGCACCAGT
>NZ_JAVFVN010000648.1:0-150245 GCF_030910085.1 Stenotrophomonas maltophilia group sp. RNC7
TGCTTACATCCACGGCTTCTACAATCCAGCCCGGCTACACTCGGCGCTGGGCTACCACTCGCCTAACAACTACGCCCGGCAGCTCCGGGCTGCCGCCTGAAACGGCTTCATGGCGTCCGTTTTCAGGGGGCCAGATCACACTGCTTCGTAAGCGCCCGAACGCCCAGCCGCTAGCGGCTGGGCCGGCCTGGGGGTTTACGGCGTCCCCGCAATCCGACACCGTCCCGCCAAACCAGCAGAAAACCAGAGCCGCTTTGGCTTTGGCTTTAGCTTTGGCCGTTGCCCTGGCTTCAAGCAGGTGCAGGGCGCAGCCCTGCCGGCCCCCCTCCCCTGCGCACGAAAACGATTTCACTGTTTTCAGCAAACCGTCATCCCTTCGCCACGCCAGTACCATATTGCGGAGCAGCATGCGCCCAAGGGCGACCCATGCTAAAAATCGCCCGCCCATCGCTTAGATCGATCCAAGAACGACACTGCGATGGCCGGGAGTTGGGGGAGCAGCAACAGGACGTACCAGGCCACCACGCGCGGTGCTCTGCCACCCACATGGCGACACCCGTAATGTCACTTCAAATTAGATCGATTCAAGTTGTCCGAGCCACGTCACCGGATCAATCCAGGAGAGAGGGAGAGATGGGAATGAAGCATTCAACACGTACGCACGGCCAGGACGCATTGTCGCTGGCCATCGCGCTGGCCTTGGCCGCCGCCGTCATTCCGGCTGGCGCCGCCGCGCAACAGGCCACGTCCACCGGCGCGCAGGACGCCACCACCCTGGACAGCGTCCAGGTCACCGGCTACCGCTACGCCATTGAAAAGAGCCTCGAGCAGAAGCGCGACGCCAACGCGGTGGTCGAGGTGATCACCGCCGAGGACGTCGGCAAGTTCCCCGACAAGAACGTGGCCGACGCACTGCAGCGCGTGCCCGGCGTGGTCATCACCCGCAGCGGTGGCGAAGGCAAGAGTGTCAGTGTGCGCGGCCTTGCGCCGGACCTGACCCTGACCCAGTTGAACGGCAACTTCGTCGCCTCGTCAGAGACCAACAACGAAGCGACGCGCTCCTTCAACTACACCCTGCTGCCATCGAACATGTTGTCCAGCGCGGAGCTGTTCAAGTCGCCGGAAGCACGCATCGACGAAGGCGGCATCGGCGGCACGGTCATCCTGCATACCCGTCGCCCGCTGGACATGGAATCCAACTCCGGCTACGTGAATCTGGAGGGCACCACCTCCGATACCAGCCACGATGTCGATCCGCAGGCGTCCGCGCTGTACTCGTGGCACAGCAAGGATGAGCGCTTCGGCGTCCTCGTCGGCGTGACCCAGCAGAAGCGCACCACCCGCACCATGGAAGCCAGCACCGAGGACTACCAGTGGTACGGCAATGGCACCACGGCCCGCGATGCCAACGGCAACCTGCTGGAGCAGGATGGCATCCACTACTGGTGGGGCCAGTCCGGCTTCAACAACCAGGCTGGCAAGAACTACAGCGAATTCTTCATGCCGACCTCGGTGAACTTCGCGGTGAAGGAAGAGAAGCGCGAGCGCAAGGGCGGCCAGCTGACCTTCCAGTTCAAGCCGGTCGACAACGTCACGATGACCGCGAACTACTTCCGCTTCGAGCTGCAGGGTGACTACACCCAGAACATGCTGAAGGTGCCGGAGTGGAACCTGGCCCGCTACAACCAGGACGGCAACTGGGCCGGCGGCCGCCTGCTCAACGGCCTGGATTTCGACCCGAGTGGCAGCATCGTCACCGGTGCGCAGTACCAGAAGCTGGCCGGAAAGACCTATTACTGCAGTGAGGAAGAAGCAGCGGCAGCCGGCCTGGAACCCGGTGGCTGGGGCCCGGACGACTGCACCATCCCCACTCCGCAGCTCACCGGTGGATACAGCAAGGAAAAGGCACTGTCGCAGACCGCCGACCTGACCATCGACTGGGATATCAGCCCGCTGTGGAAGGCCTCGTTCACCGGCGGCCGCACCTGGTCCGAAGGTGGTCCGTCGATGAATTTCCGCATGTCGGCCAAGCCGCGCCGCAAGGTGGGCAACCAGTGGCAGTCCGGCAACCAGTACACCGCCTGGGACCTGACCGGCACGCCGTCGGTGCAGTTCTCGCCGGACCTGCAGCAGCAGTTGATGGCAGGCGTGGCCGAAGTCGATACCGGCTCGACCGATTCGTCCTGGATGCAGACCGAGGTCAAGCAGAACTACTTCCAGGCCGACGTCACCAAGCTGTTCGAGGCCGGCTGGCTGGATTCGATCCAGTTCGGCGCCAAGTACCGCGATGGCAAGGTCCACCGCAACACCGGCAACACCTATTGGGTGTGCCCGGGCCTGGATCCGTCCGACTATGACAACAATCGCTACCAGGCCGGTTGCGATCCGACCGCAGGCGATGCGCAACCGGGCTTCTTCCTGTCCAACCCGATCAGCAACATCACCGGCGCGTTCAACGCCAACGTGTTCCCGGGCATCAACTACCCGGCCTACATCGACTACCTGAACAAGACCTACGGTGGCTCGCACAACCGCACCGAAGAAGACTTCGTCTACGACGTCAACGAGAAGATCCATTCCGGCTACTTCCAGGCCAACTTCCGCACTGAGCGGGTACGCGGCAACATCGGCGTGCGCGTGGTGCGGACCAAGCAGTTCGCCCAGTCCAGCGATTCGGTCGAGCGCTTTAACGACTATTTCGTCGACAACGCCAGCGGCGCGCCGATGAGCTGCGATGATCCGGCCGCCGACCCGAACCTGCGCTGCCAGGGTGGCTTCGTCCGCCTGCCCGACCCGCAGGTGCGCGACAAGGTGTATGCCCTGTCGTCGCTGGAAAAGACCTATACCGACGTGCTGCCCAGCTTCAACATTGCCTGGGACATCACCGACAACCTGGTGCTGCGTGGCGCGGCATCGAAGGTGGTCGCGCGCCCGAGCTACACCAGCATCGCCTATCCCGGTGGCCTGCGTTACATCAGCGAAGAGTACGCCAACGACCGCCGTGTCACCGGCGGCACCGACACGCCCGGCTGGTACGGCTCGGGCAGCAACAAGGCGCTGGAACCGTTCAAGGCGGTGCAGTTCGACCTGGGCCTGGAGTGGTACTTCAAGCCGGGCGCGGTCGCAGGTGTTTCGCTGTTCCGCAAGAACGTGGACAACTTCACCGTGCCGGTGGTGCGCGACCAGCAGATGAACGTCGGCGGGCAGTCGGTCACCGTGCAGAAGTACGAGACTCAGGCCAACGGCCGCGATGGCGTGTCGCAGGGCGTGGAACTGTATGGCCAGTACACGTTCGACTTCGGACTGGGCGTGCAGGCCAACTACACCTACAACGACACCAACCTGGCCTCGATCGTGCTGGATGGCGAGGAAATCGGCTCCTCGCCGCTGGTCGGCAGTGCCAAGAACCAGGCCAACGTTACGGTGTTCTACGAGAACGACAAGTTCCTGGCGCGCGCCTCGTACAACCGTCGTGGTGAAGTGGTCGGCGGCCTGAACAATGGCATGACCACCTACACCAAGCCTTACAGCCAGCTTGACCTGAACGTGGCCTACAACCTCACTCCGGACTGGACGGTGACCGCCGCCGTACTGAACGCCACCAAGTCCGAGCTGCGCAGCTACATCGGCAACGACAGCCAGGCCCGCCTGCTGTCCAACCTGTACGCCGGCCGCCAGCTGTACTTCGGCGTGAACTGGAAGTTCTGAGGCAGCGCCGGGCCTGGCCCGGCGCCGTCTTGCCCGCCCCGGCGGGAATGGTCCTCCACGGCAGCCGCGCTGGTACAGGCGGCTGCCGTTTTCATGGGTGCCTGCGCCGCCGTTCAGCCACCTGCTTGACCCTGCCATCGTTGGAAGGTGCACACTGGTTTCACCTCACGAGCACCGAAGGAGCTACAGATGGAATTCCATGTTGACGGCATGACCTGCGGCGGCTGCGCGCGCAGCGTGACCCGCGCGATCCAGCAGATCGATCCGAACGCCAGTGTGGTGGCCGATCCGCCGACCGGCCTGGTCAAGGTGCAGACCACCGCATCACAGGAGCAGGTGTTCGCCGCGCTGAACGATGCGGGTTTCCCGCCGCGCACTGCCTGATCCCCTGCCTTCTGCCACCGCGGAGCCCGCCCCGTGCACACTGTCACCGAGCGGGCTTTTTTGCATGCGACATGGAAACTCAGCGCTTGCGCGCGCGCCGCCGCACCGCGCCGGTCTTCGCTGCATCGACCGGCAGCGGGGCCTCATCGTCTTCACCCAACCGCTCCAGGATCGGGCACTCCGGGCGCTCGTCGCCCGCACAGCAACGGATCAGCGATTTCAACGTGTCGGCCATCTGCCGCATGCTCTGGATGCGTTGTTCCAGGTCGGCAATGTGCTGCTCGGCCAGGTGCTTGACGTCGGCACTGTGCCGCGCGGTGTCGTTCCAAAGGCCCAGCAGGTCACTGATTTCGGCCACCTGGAAGCCGAGATCGCGCGCGCGGCGGATGAAGCGCAGGCGATGGATGTCCGCCTGCGAATACGCCCGGTAGCCCGATTCGGTGCGATCGGCCGCGGGGATCAGGCCGATCTGTTCGTAGTAGCGGATCATCTTCGCCGACACGCTGGAGGCCTTGGCGGCGTCACCGATGTTCATGCGGATCTCCTTCAGTGGGCGGCAGCGGCGGCATCGGCCATCGGCGGCTGGAAGCGGCGCAGGCGCAGCGCGTTGCCCAGCACGAACACACTGGACAGCGCCATCGCACCGGCCGCGAACACCGGCGACAGCAGCACGCCCCAAGCCGGGTACAGCACGCCGGCAGCGACGGGAATCAATGCGGTGTTGTAGGCGAACGCCCAGAACAGGTTCTGCCGGATGTTGCCCAGCGTCGCCTTGGACAGCGCAATGGCATTGGGCACGCCCTGCAGGTTACCCGACATCAGCACCACGTCGGCCGACTCTACCGCGATGTCGGTGCCGGTACCAATGGCCAGGCCGACATCGGCTTCAGCCAACGCAGGGGCATCGTTGATGCCGTCGCCGACGAAGGCGAGGTGCCCATGCGTGGCCTTCAGCCGGCGCACTGCCTCGACCTTGCCTTCCGGCAGCACCTCGGCCACCACTTCATCGATGCCGAGCTGGCGCGCGATCGCCTGTGCGGTCCCGGCGTTGTCGCCGGTGATCATCGCCACCTTCAGGCCCAACCGATGCAGTGCCGCGATCGCTGCCGGGGTGCTCGGCTTGATCGGATCGGATACCGCGATGATCGCGGCCAGGCGTCCATCGATGGCCACGTACATCGGTGACTTGCCCTGCGTGCCGAGTTCCGCCGCCAATGCTGCGAATTCAGTGATGTCCACGCCCAGGTCGCGCATGAAGCGATCGGCACCGACCTCCACGCGTGCACCCTCGACACTGGCCCGCACGCCCATGCCGGTGACCGATTCGAAGCCGACCATGCCCGGCAACGTGATGCCCTGCCCGGTCGCGGCATCAACAATCGCGCGGGCGATGGGATGCTCCGAGCGCGACTCCACCGCGGCCACTGCCGCCAGAACCCTGTTGCGATCGAAGCCAGCGGCAATCTCCAGATCGGTCAGGCGCGGGCGGCCTTCGGTCAGCGTGCCGGTCTTGTCCACCGCCACCACCTGCGCGTCCTTCAGCAGCTGCAGGGCCTCGCCCTTGCGGAACAGCACGCCCATTTCGGCGCCACGACCGGTTCCGACCATGATCGAGGTCGGCGTGGCCAGGCCCATCGCGCACGGGCAGGCAATGATCAGCACCGCCACCGCATTGACCAGTGCGAAGCTCAGTGCCGGCGATGGACCGAAGATCAGCCAGACTGCGAAGGTCGCCAGCGCGGCCAGCATCACCGCCGGCACAAACCACAACGTGACCTTGTCGACCACCGCCTGGATCGGCAGCTTCGAGCCCTGCGCCTGTTCGACCATGCGGATGATCTGCGCCAGCAGGGTCTGCGCGCCCACGGCCGTGGCTCGCACCGTCAATGCGCCCTTCTGGTTGACCGTGCCACCCACCACGCTGCTGCCCGGCAGCTTCTCGACCGGAATCGGCTCGCCGCTGATCATCGATTCATCGATGTAGCTGCGGCCTTCAACCACCTCGCCATCCACCGGCACGCGCTCGCCCGGGCGCACTTCCACCAGGTCGCCGCTCTGCACTTCATTGACCGGGATGTCGACCGCGCGGCCGTCACGGACCACATGGGCCACCTTGGCCTGCAGGTTGACCAGGCGCTTGATCGCTTCGGAGGTGCGGCCTTTGGCCCGGGCCTCCAGGAAGCGACCGAGCAGGATCAGCGCGACGATCACCGCCGCCGCTTCGTAGTAGACGTTCACCGTGCCCGGCGGCAGCAGCCGCGGTGCAAAGGTCGCTACCACCGAATAGCCGAACGCCGCGGCGGTGCCCACCGCCACCAGTGAATTCATGTCCGGCGCCAACCGCAGCAGCGCCGGGAAGCCCTTCTGGTAGAAGCGGCGCCCGGGGATGGCCAGCACCAGGAGCGTCAGTGCGAACTGCAGGTACCCGCTGGCCTGCATGCCGAGGGTGGACATCACCCATGCGTGCATGCCGGGAATCAGGTGCGAACCCATTTCCAGTACGAACACCGGCAGTGCCAGCGCGGTGGCCACGATCAGGTCGCGCTTCAGCCCGGCGCGCTCGGCATCCTTCTTTTCCGCAGCCTGATCATCGGACTGCACACCCGCCTCGATCACACGTGCGTCATAGCCGGCCTTGTCGATCGCGGCGACCAGCGCAGCCACGTCCGCCATGCCACGCACCGTGGCGCGCTCGGTGGCCAGGTTGACGCTGGCCTGGCTGACGCCGGGCACGGCCAACAGCGCGCGTTCGACACGGCCCACGCAGGAAGCGCAGGTCATGCCTTCGACCGCCAGCTCGGTGGTCGCCGCGGGCACGTCATAGCCCACCCGCTCCACTGCCTGGACAAGCGCCGCGCGATCCACCGGGCCCGACGGACGAATGTCCGCCCGCTCGGTGGCCAGGTTCACCGAGACACTGCCCACGCCCTCGACCTTGGACAGTGCTGCCTCGACCCGGCCCACGCAGCTGGCGCAGGTCATGCCCTCGATGGGCAGGCTGATGGTGGAGGGGCTGGCGGGGGCGGCAGCGGCGCGCGGCGTGCTCATGATCGGATTCCCGGGTTTCCTTCTGGATGCGGACAGGCTAAACCTTGCCATCGTGGGAAGGTCAAATCCAGCCTGTCCGCATGCCTGAAGGGAGCGCCGCCCCCGGCGTCCCGTTTCCGCATCCACGCATGGCGTGGATCTAGCGGCGGAGGTCGGTCTCCTCAGAAGGTGAACACATACTCCAATGCGAACTCGCGGCCGACCGCGCTCAGCAACCGGGTCGGGGCGAAGTCATAGTCCAGCTTGTACGGGTCCTTGTGGTTCCAGCTGGCCGAATTGAACACGTTGTTGACGTAGACATTGACCTTGGCGTGCTCGGTCACCTGGTAACCCACGTTGACGTTCCAGGTGATGAACGGCCCGACCCGGCCGAAGTAGCGCGAGGTCTGCTGGCCCGCGTTGGGGTTCGGGTTCACCGAGCCATCCGGCAGCTGTGCCGGTTCCAGGCAGTTCAGCGACGGGCTGTCACTGGGCACGTAGCCGTCGGCGAACGGCAGGCAGCCACCGGGGTTGTCCAGGCGATCGGTGCCCCAGTGGTAGCGCACGCCCGGCACCGAACCCACGCGGTCGGCATAGACGTTGGCGTTCCAGTTGCCGCGCTGCCAGGCCAGGCTCGCGCGCAGCTTGCTGCGCAGGTCCCGGTCGCGGCGTTCCGGGTTCGGGTCGTTGGCGTAGCGCTGTTCCTTGGTCGAGATCTGGTTGGTGTAGTTCAGGCCCAGCTGGAAGCTGCCCCACTGCGCGGTTTCCAGGCGATAGCGTGCAGTCAGGTCGATGCCGCGCACTTCCCGGCTGGCCAGGTTGAACGGGCCGCGCTCGATCGATACCAGGCGGCCGCTGCTGTCGCGGTTCACGCGGGCCAGGATGCCGGCGCAATAGTCGCCACCGGCCGGATTGGCCCACGGCGTGCCATCGATGTTCTTGCCGGTCAGGCAGCCGGCCTCGCTGGCCAGCACCTCGTCGGCGCCGACGTCGACGATCATGTCTTCCAGCTTGATCGCCCAGTAATCGGCGCTGACCGACAGGTTGGGCATCACGTCCCACACGAAGCCGACCGTCCACGAATCGCCGGTTTCCGAACGCAGCAGCGGCGTGCCACGCCGGTTCACGTCGAAGGTGTACCAGACATCGGTGTTGCCCACGCCGCAGTTGTTGACCAGGTAGGCCCCGCTCTGGATGCAGCGCAGGCGGTCATAGGTCTGCACTTCGGAACTGCTCGGCTGGCCCAGGAGGTAGTGCATGTCCGGCGCGTGGAAACTGGTGGCGTACGAGCCACGCACCAGCAGCGATTCGACCGGGCGCCATTCCAGGCCGACGTTCCAGGTGGTCTCCTTCTGGCTGCCGATATCCAGCGCTTCACTGCTGTCATCGGCCTTGTAGTTGCCGTAGCGGTCGTAGCGGGCCGCCGCGGTGGCCGTCACGCTCTCCAGCAGCGGGATCTTGAACTCGACGCCGGCCGAGTAACGGGTGCGCTCGCCGCCACCGCGATCGACGTTCTGCAGATCGAAGTCGATGCCGGCGCGCGGGTCCGGGCTGAGGTGATAGCCCTGCTGCGCGACTTCGGCCACGGCGGCGAACGAGATCGGGCCGGCCCAGCCCTGGAACAGCTCGCCGGTGATGTCCGCCGAGGCCTGGTTGACCCACGATGACGCGCGGTTCCTGGCCACCGTGCCCATCTGCCAGTACTGGTCAGGCGTCAGCGGGTTCCACCAGCGCGATTCGTTCAACGCATAGATCGCCTCGCCGTCAGCGGTGGTGCCCAGGCGCGGGCCGAGGAAGAAGTCGTACGACTTCTGCTCGTCCACCACGTTCTGCCGTTCTTCCACGCGATAGTAGGAACGCCCCACCGTGGCGCTCCAGTCGAAGCGGTCGGCAAGGCGGCCACGCAGGCCCGCGCTCCAGTCCCATGACAGCTCGCGGTTGGTGTTGCGCAGGGTGTCCAGGCCGCCGACTTCGTTCGGGGTGAACTGGCGCACGCCCAGGATCGGGCGGTTGCGGTTGGCATCCCAGTAATAGCCGTTGTCGTCGTCGATCAGCGAGACGCTGGGCGGGTTGGTGCCCCAGATCGCTTCGGAGCGGTACACCGCCAGGTTGGTCCAGGCCTGCAGGTCGCTGCTGAAATCGAAGGTGGCATACAGGTTGCCGGACACGTTCTCGGCACCACCGGTCAGCAGCCAGTTGGCGTAGTCGGCGCTCATGCCGCACAGGCGGCCGGTGTTGGTGATGCGGTTGGCGGCGTAGTTGTAGACCAGTCGATCGGCCGTGTAGTACTCACCGTCGAACTTCTCGCAGGTGCCGGCGGGTGGCGCCAGGCGCTGGCCCGTCGTCGGATCGATCAAGGCCAGGCCCGAGGTGGGGCGGAAGCCGACCTTGCGCTGCTCCATGTTCCAGGACGCATACGGCGCATCATCGGCATCGTCCATCTGCGGGCGGTCGCGGCCGAACAACGGATCGCGCTTGGTGTATTGCAGCGCATAGGTCACGCTCCAGTTGTCACCCGTCTTGCCGCCGGCCCATGACAGGTCCCAGGTGTCGCGCCCGCCTTCGGTGGAAGTACCGCCGCGCACGCGCACTTCGTCGCCGTCGTAGTTGGTCTTGAGGATGACATTGACCACGCCGGCGATCGCATCCGAACCGTAGATGGCCGAGGCGCCGCCGGTCAGTACTTCGATGCGCTCGACCGCTGCGGCCGGAATGTTGCCGTAGTTGGAGAAATTGGTTTCACCGCCATACGGCAGAGGGTAATCGGCCACGCGACGGCCGTTGACCAGCAGCAGCGAGCGGTTCGGGCCCATGCCGCGCAGGTTCAGCCCGCTGGCATTGGGCGTGTGCGAACCCCATTGCGAGGCGGCTTCGACGGTCCCGGTTGCTTCGGTGAGCGTCTTCAGCGCGTCATACACGCTGACGAAGCCCTCTTTCTGGATCTGCTGCGCGGTGATCACGTTGACCGGGGCCGGGCCTTCGACCGCGGCGCGCTTGATGCGCGAACCGGTAACGGTGACCGCATCCAAGTCCTTGGTGGACGAACTGGCCGCTTCCTGTGCACCCGCAGCCAGGGGCAACAGGGCCAGGACCAGTGCCTGGGACAGCAGGTGACGACGCTTGCGAACGGACTGAGCCATGGGTGGTTGCTCTTGGAAAGTGTGGACGCACGGACAGGTGGTGGCGTAGCACGACGGCTGATCCGGGTGCCGGGATCGGTTCACGACCGTCCCAGCCCCCTCCCCTGTGGATCGATCCAAACTAAAGCACAGCTGAACCGCGCCGGGCATGCGGCGATGCAGCAACACCCTACGCAATGCCGCTATCAGGCGCAGGTATCAAGAACAATCAAAGGGTTGCGAAACATCGCTGAGAGAACAGCGCACACGTCAATGACACGATCGCGACAACCGCGCGCGGAACGGTTTTGTCCGCGTCGTCGCGTGCGACTGTAGAGCCGAGCCCGTGCTCGGCTGATGTCGTTTGCCGCAAAGCGCAGCCGAGCGTTGGCTCGGCTCTACAGCAGAAGCGGGCTACCTTGCGCCGTCCAGCGCCTGCCGCAGCGCGGCCACGGTCGCGGTGGCGGTCTGGCTCCAGTCCGGGTCCAGGCCGCGCAGGGCCGGGTTCTGGAACTGCATGGCCGAGCGGCGCAGGCCTTTTGCGGACGCGTGCAGTTCGGTACAGCCCGTCTGCCGCGCGACGGTTGCGATGTTGCCCGGGGCCAATCCGGCACCTGCCATCACCGTGATACGCCCGGCCGCTTGGGTGACCAGCGCCGCCAGCAGATCGGCACCGGCCTCGGCGCTAACCTGGCCGCCCGAGGTCAGCACGCGCTGGCAACCCAGTCCGATCACCTGCTCCAGCGCCGCCGACAGGTCGCGGGCCGCGTCGAAGGCACGATGGAAAGTCACCTGCAGCGGCCCGGCGGCCTGCACCAGTTCACGGCACAACGCCAGGTCGATACCGCCCTGCACATCCAGCGCACCGATCACCACGCCATCGCAGCCCAGCGCGCGGCACTGCGCGATGTCACGCAGCATCAGTTCGGTTTCCAATGCGTCGTAGTGGAAGTCGCCCGGGCGCGGGCGCACCAGCACGAACAGCGGAATCGACAGGCGTTCGCGGGCGATCGCGATGGTGGCAAACGACGGCGTGGTGCCACCCTCGGCCAGGTTCTCGAACAGTTCGATGCGGTCGGCACCGCCGGCCTGCGCGGCCAGCGCCGAGGCCAGCGAGTTGCTGGCGATCTCCAGGGTCAGCCGCGTGCTCACGCCTGAGTGCTCGCATAGATCGACGGCGAATCGCGCAGGTCATCCTGGCGCTGCGCATCGCACACGGCGTAGACGAAGCCGCGATGCAACGCGTAGGCGCCCACCTCGCCCTGCTTGTTCATGGCCAGGAAGCACACCTGCAGGGTCTTGCTCGCCTCCGGCCGCTTGCGCACCACACGGTCGATTGCCTCGCGGCAGGCCTGGGCCGGCGAGCGCCCCTGGCGCATCAGCTCGACCACCAGGAACGAGGCGGCGTTGCGGATCATCTCCTCACCCACGCCCGACGCGGTGGCCGCACCCACTTCGTTGTCGACATACAGGCCGGCACCGATGATCGGGCTGTCGCCGACCCGGCCGTGCAGCTTCCAGGCCATGCCGCTGGTGGTGCAGGCACCTGCAAGATGGCCCTTGGCATCCAACGCCAGCATGCCGATGGTGTCGTGGTTGTCGCTGTTGCCGGGAATACCACGGCGCTCGGCATTGATCTGCGGCTGATACTTCTCGGTCTTCAGCCACTCGCGCCAGGCCGCTTCGGCCTGCGGCGTGAGCAGGTGCCTGCGCTCGAAACCCTGCTGCACCGCGAACTGCTGCGCGCCCTCGCCCACCAGCAGCACGTGCGGGCTGTTTTCCATCACTTTGCGGGCCACCGACACCGGATGCAGGATGTCGACCAGCGCGGCCACCGCGCCACAACGGCCATCGCCATCCATGATGCTCGCATCCAGGCTCAGCACGCCGTCGCGATCCGGGTTGCCGCAATGGCCGACGGTGGGGTTGCACAGCTCGCTCTCGGCCCAGCGTGCACCGGCTTCAACTGCATCCAGTGCGCTGCCACCCTGCGACAGCACCTTCCATGCGGCCTGGTTGGCCGGCACGCCGAAGTCCCAGGTCGAAACCACCCTGGCCCCACCCTGCGTGCGCGCCTGCACGCCCGGCAAGGCCACCATGCCTGCGGCCAGTGCGCCGGCCTGCAGGAACTGCCTGCGATCCACCATCTTCCCCTCCCAGTCTGCAATGCACGGCCGGCCCGATGCCGGCCACGCCGATCAGTCGTGTGTGGGCTGCCGTGCGGCGTACCAGACCGCTGCGCCGAGAACGCCCAGCTGGCCATGCTCCACGCGCCATACCGGCACCTGGCGCAGCACCTCGGTCAGCACGCCCTTGTTGAGGAAGCGCTCACGGAAGCGACCATCGGCCAGGAAATCCTGCACATGCGCAGAAATGCCCCCGGCCAGGTACACCGAACGCGCACCCACCGCGATCGCTGCGTCGCCGGCCAGGCTGCCCAGCCAGGCACAGAACACCTGCAGCGTTTCCACCGCCAGCGCATCCTCACCGCTGCGTGCGGCACCGATCAGTGCCTCGGTACTGCTCCACACCGGAGTGACGCCACGCAGTTCGCACAGACACGGATACAGGTTCATCAGGCCACTGCCGGACAGCACGCGCTCGTTGTCCACGTGCGGCCAGCGCTGCAGCAGCTTGTCCAGCACCTGCAGTTCCAGCGCGTTGCCGGCGCCGAGCGCGGCATGGCCGATCTCGCTGGCCAGCACCGGACGCTCGCCGTCGGCAAAGCGCAATGCTGCACCCAGACCGGTACCGGCGCCCAGCACCAGCGCCGGGAACGCCTGCGCCGGGTCAGCATCGCCATTGAGCGGCACCAGGGTGTCAGGCTGCAGGTAGGGAATGGCCAACGCCACCGCTTCAAAATCATTGATCAGCTGCAACTCATGCAGCCCGGACTGCAGCCGCGTGGCCGACAGCGAGACCGTCCACGGCAGGTTGGAATTGATCAACACATCGCCATCGAGCAGTCCGGCGATGGCGACCACGGCGGCCTGTACCGGCTGGCCGAGGCCAGCGGTGAAATCGGCCAGGATCGCGGCCAGGCTGGGATGCTCGGCGCAGGCATAGGTGCGATGGCTGCCCAGCAGTGGTGCCTGGCCGGGTTGCGTTTCAGCCAGCGCCAAACGGGCGAAAGTGCCGCCGACATCGGCGACAACGAGACTGCGCGGAAGACCGCCGCGGGCGGAGTCGGTGGAAACCGGGGACGCTGCTGCGATGGTCACGCTGGCCTGCTTGGATCGATTGAATCGCCCCGATTCTCAGGCATCGGGGCGGCTTTGCCTAGCGCGCCGGCGGTTCAGGTTGGCCTACATGCCTTCCTGTTCGGCCACCTGCACGCCATCCACCAGCACGCGCAGGCGCTGCGGGCGGAAGCCGGCGAACAACAGCGGCCGGGTGCGCTCGACCAGCACCTCATGGCCGGCGATGTGGCGCAGCCACGACTGTACCAGCGAGAACGAGAAGTGGGTGCCCGGATGCAGCGGATGCTGCACCCAGACCTTCTCGGTGGCGCTCTGCAGCAGCATCGCACCGGTGAACCAGTGGCGGCTGAGGGTGACTGGCGTGGTGCCGGCCATGAAGCGGATATCCATGCGGGGTCCTTTCGCTGGAGCGGAGATGCGGGGGATCAGGGCTGGGCCGTCTGCAGGCTGTAGCGGGTGGTGGCGGTGAACACTGCACCATCAGGCTGGGTAGAGCGTACTTCGACCTTGTGGCTGCCCACGGCCAGGTCGGTCGGCAGCGCGCCACGCCACAGGTGCGGCGACGCGGTGGCCTCCGGCGAGCGGTCATAGCCACGCAGGCTGCTGGCCAGATCATCGGCCACGTTCTCCACCATCAGGCGCGGGTCGGGCTGGCTGACCTGCTTCATCGGCTGCCAGGCACCGCCATCGACGCGGTACTCGACCACGCTGGCGTCCTCGCCCATGTAGACGTTGGCGTAGACACCCCACGCCGGATAGGCCCCCTGGCGCAGCACCTTCGGCGCATGCAGGCCGATCTGCTCGCTGGCCGGCTTGCCCGCAGCGCGGTACTGCAGCTTGTAACTGCCATTGGCGGCGACGTCCAGCAACGCGTAGCCCTTTGGCGTGCCATCACTCATGGTGCTGTCCGGCACGCCGGCGGCGTCCTTCACCCCCGACCAGAACGCGCCGCAGTTGGCACCGACGTTGTATTCGTGCAGCGGCTTGTCACCGTTCCAGCCGTCGGCCTTGCCGTGGTAGACGTGCTGCTGGGTGTGGCTGTGGCCACTGAGCACCAGCACGTTGCGGAAGTCCTTCAGCAGGTCGAACAGGCGCTGGCGGTCAGCATGACGGAAGGTCTCGCGCCCCGGCGCGGCGTCGAACAGCGGGATGTGCATGCCCAGCACCAGCAGGCGGTCCTTGTGCAGGCCCTTCAGGTAGCTGGCAAGGAAAGCGAACTGGTCTTCGCGCAGGCCACCGACATACTTCGGCCTTGCGTTGGGGTCATACACCACGTCGTCGAGGAACACGAAACTGGCACCGCCCTCTTCCACCGCGTAGGTATCCGGGCCGTAGATGTTGCGCCAGCTGTCCAGCGAATGCTCGTCGCTGGCTGCATCGAAATCGAGGTCGTGATTGCCCGGCACATGGAACCACGGCACGCCCAGCGACGTAGTGACCTTGTTGATTGCCGGATACAGGGTCAGATCGTCGTTGACGATGTCACCCAGGGTGGTGCCCATGCGCGCCTTGGTCTGGCCGACCAGCGGCGACACGATCGACTGCTGGTAGTAGCCGATGTCCTTCAGGCTGGCGGTCTGGGAGTCGGTGAAGACCAGCATCTGGAAGCCGCGACGGCTGTCACGGCGATCCGGCTGCAGCGCGAAATCCCAGTTGCGGGTGACATCGCTGGTGGCGGCGATGCCGCCGTACTTCAGCGCCGGCGAGCCGTTCGGGCGGAAATGGCGCCAGAACGAAGGCAGGCCGTCTGCCGCCTTCGGGAACGAATACGCATCGGGCTTGATCACGAACACGGTCTGGCCATCACGCACCGGCAGGCTGTAGCTGCCGTCGGCGGCGGTCTTGACGATGGCCTCGCCGTTGGAGACCTGCACCCCGGCCAGGCCCGGATCGGTCGCACCGCGGCCCGGCTTGCCGTCACGCTCCAGATAGACCTTGCCGGTGACCACGGTGCCCGCAGCCCAGGCCGGCGAGGTCAGCAACAGGCAGCACAGCCAGGCGGCAGGCAGTTTCATGGGAGGCATCCGGCAGAAAGAGACGCGGTATTGTAGAGCCGAGCCACGCTCGGCTGCATTCAAGAAAAACAGCCGAGCATGGCTTGGCTCTACAGGTAGGTGCGGAGCGCTGCTCCGCACGCCTTCTTCAACGATGGCGTTTTTCCAGCACCGCCCGCGCATCGTCCAGCGACAGACCGCGCGCGCGCAGCAGTACCAGCAGGTGGTACAGCAGGTCCGAAGCCTCACCGAGCAGTGCCTCGTCATCCTGCGCAACCGCCGCCAGTGCGGTCTCCACCCCCTCCTCACCCACCTTCTGTGCGATGCGGCGGATGCCGCCCTCGAACAGGCGGGTCGTATAGCTGCCCGGCGGGCGCTGCGCCTCACGCATCGCGACCAACTGGCCCAGCCCGCCCAGGAAGTCCTTCGGCGCCTGGTCGAAACAGCTCTCCGCACCCGTGTGGCAGGTCGGCCCCGCCGGGCGTGCCATCACCAGCAGCGTGTCGGCGTCACAGTCGACGCTGATCGATTGCACCACCAGCACGTTGCCGGACTGCTCGCCCTTGGTCCACAACCGCTGCTTGCTGCGGCTGAAGAAAGTCATGTGGCCGATGGCCAGCGTGGCCGCCAGCGATTCTGCGCTGACATAGCCCAGCATCAGCACCTGCAGGGTATCGGCATCCTGCACCACGGCCGGCAGCAAGCCGTCACCCTTGCCCCAGTCCAGTGCCTGCAATGCGTCCAACGAAGGCCTGACTTCAATAGACATCCCGCACCTCGATCTGCTGTCCGCGCAGGTAGCGCTTCAATTCTGGAATGGCGATGCCGCCGCTGTGGAACACGCTCGCCGCCAGCGCACCATCGACGTCGGCCTGGTCAAAGGCTTCGGCGAAGTGCTCCATCGCACCGGCGCCACCGGAGGCGATCAGTGGCACCTGGCACAGGGCCCTCGCCTGCTGCAACTGTGCGACATCGTAGCCGCGGCGCACGCCATCGCTGTCCATGCAGTTCAGCACGATCTCACCGGCGCCCCGACGTTGCACCTCGACAATCCAGTCCAGGGTGCGCAGTGGCACCGCCTGGGTCTTGTCCGGGTCTCCGCTGAAGCGGCGCACCCGCCATTGGCCATCCGCTTCGCGCACCGAATCGACACCGACCACCACGCATTGCACGCCGAACTCGTCGGCCAGTTCAGTGATCAGTTCCGGGCGGCCCAGCGCGGGGGAGTTGATCGACACCTTGTCGGCACCGGCGAACAACACGCGACGCGCGGTTTCCACGCTGTCGATGCCCCCGGCCACGCAGAACGGAATGTCGATCAGCCGCGCGATGCACTCGATCCAGGCAACGTCGACCGAACGCGCCTCGGGGCTGGCGCCGATGTCATAGAACACCAGCTCGTCCGCCCCTTGGTCGCGATAGCGCTGCGCCAGCTCGGCGATATCGCCCATGTCGACATGGTCGCGGAAACGCACGCCCTTGACCACGCGGCCATCGCGCACGTCCAGGCACGGAATGATGCGCCGGCTCAACATGCCAGTGCCTCCGCCAGGTCCATGCGCTGTTCCAGCAGCGCCTTGCCGAGGATCGCACCGCCGCAGCCAGCGGCACGCGCCTCGGCCACATCGGCCACGTCACGGATGCCGCCGGACGCCTGCACCGCCACCCCTGGCAGCAATGCCGACAGGTGCTGGTAGAGGCCGATATTGGGCCCGGCCAGCATGCCGTCGCGGGCGATGTCGGTGCACAAGAGGTGGCGCATGCCAGCGCGCGCGTAGCGCTGGGCCAGGTCATCCAGGGTCACCCCGGCGTTCTCGGTCCAGCCGTGCACCGGCAGCTGCCACTGCCCCTGTGCGTCCTGGCGCGCGTCCAGCGCAATCGTGATGCGCTCGGCGCCAAATTCCTCCAGCCAGCCCACCACTTCATCGGGGCGGCGCACCGCCAGCGAACCGACCACCACGCGGCCGGCGCCGGCATCGAGGATGCGCGCCACGTCGTCGCGGCCGCGCACGCCACCGCCGGTCTGCACCTGCAGCGGCGTGTGCGCGCGGATCGCCGCCAGCAGCGGCGCCAGCGTATAGCCACCGGCGCGTGCAGCATCCAGGTCGACCAGATGCATCCACTGCGCCCCCTGCGCGGCGAACGCCTGCGCGCGCGGCAGCGGATCGTCGCCGTAGGAGGTTTCCTGCGCGTAGTCGCCCTGGCGCAGCCGCACCACGCGGCCATCGCGGATATCCAGCGCGGGGTAGACGATGAAACTCATGCAGCAGTGCCCTCGAGGAAATTGCGCAGCATCAGCGAGCCGGTTTCGCCGGAACGCTCGGGGTGGAACTGTGCGCCGTAGTAACGCCCCTGCTCCACCACGGCAGTGAACAGGCCGCCGTGGTCGCAGGCAGCGACGGTGTGGGTATTGAGCGGCGCCGCATAGCTGTGCACGAAGTAGGCGCTGGCACGCTCCGGCACGCCGCGCAGCAGCAGCGATTCGCGCAGTGGCAGCAGCCGGTTCCAGCCCATGTGTGGCACGCGGATGCCGCAGGCCGGCACCAGCTTGCGCACCACGCCGGGAATCAGCCCCAGTGTCTCCACACCCGCTTCCTCGGAGCGCTCGAACAGCAATTGCATGCCGAGGCAGATGCCCATCAGCGGCACCTCCAGCCGCTGCAGCGGTTCCACCAGGCCCTGCGCGTGCAGGCGCTGCATGCCGGGACCGGCGGCGCCGACACCGGGCAGGATCACCCGCTGCGCGCCGATCAGGCCGTCCGCGTCGCGCACCAGCCGCACCGTCGCGCCCAGGCGCTCCAGTGCGTAGCGCACCGAGCCCAGGTTGGCACCTCCGGCATCGATCAGCGCGACGTCGCTCACAATGCCCCCTTGGTGCTCGGCAGTGCCGTGCCCTGCCGGGCCAGCGCCGGGCGCAGTGCGCGCGCCAGCGCCTTGAAGCAGGCCTCCACCTTGTGGTGATCGTTGTCGCCGCGCACCTGCAGGTTGAGGTTCAGGCCGCTGGCATCGCACAGCGAGCGGAAGAAATGCGGCACCAGCTCGGTCGGCATGTCCCCCACCCGCTCGCGCTTGAACTCGCCCTCGAACACGAAGTACGGGCGGCCGCTGAAGTCCAGCGCGGCGCTGGCCAGGGTCTCGTCCATCGGCAGGGTGAAGCCGTAGCGGCCGATGCCGCGCTTGTCGCCCAGCGCCTCGCGCAGGGCCTGGCCCAGGGCCAGCCCGGTGTCCTCGATGGTGTGGTGCTCGTCGATGTGCAGGTCACCCTCGGCCTGGATGTCGAGGGCGAAGCCGCCGTGCTTGCCGATCTGTTCGAGCATGTGGTCGAAGAACGGCAGGCCGGTGGCGATGCGCGCATCACCGGCGCGATCCAGGTCCAGCTCAACGCGGATTTTCGTTTCTTTGGTGTTGCGCTGGACCACGGCGGTGCGCGGCGCGTCGGCCAGCGCGTGCGCGATGCCCGGCCAGTCCCACTCGCCACCGAACTGTTCGGTACGCAACTGGAAGCCCCGGATGTTGAGGTTGTCGGCGAACTGCAGGTCGGTGATGCGGTCGCCAACCATGGCCGAGCGTGCCCAGTCGATGCTGCGGTCCTGCAGGTAGCCAGTCATCAGGCCGATGCCCGGCTTGCGGGTCGGCGCATTGTCCTGCGGCCAGCTGCAGTCGATCAGCACGTCACGGAAGGTGATGCCCTGGCTCTCGAAGATCTGCAGCATCAGGTCGTTCGGGCCATCGAAGCTGGCGCGCGGGTAGCTGTCGCTGCCCAGGCCGTCCTGGTTGGTGACAATCACGAACTGGTAGCCGGCATCACGCAGCTTCAGCAGCGCCGGGATCACCTGCGGCACGAAGCGCAGCTTCTCGTAGGCATCGATCTGGAAATCGGACGGCTCCTCAATGAGGGTGCCGTCGCGGTCGATGAACAGGATCGGGGTCATGCTGCGGCCCTCCGCGCCGACAGGGTCGCAAGCACGCGGTCATTCTCTTCGGGGCTGCCGATGCTGATGCGCAGCGCATCACCCAACTGCGGCGCGGCGCGCTGGTCACGCACCACCACGCCCGCAGCCAGCAGCGTATCGAACGCGGCCTGGGCATCGGCGAAGCGGACCAGCAGGTAGTTGCCGGATGAGCGGTAGACGCGACGCACGCCGGGCAGGCCCAGCAGCGCCACGCGCAGGCGTTCGCGCTCGGCAATCACCGTGGCTACGCGTTCGGCGGTCCGGGCCAGCGCGGCGGGTTGCAGCGCCTGTACCGCCAGTTCCGCGCACGGCGTCGGCACCGGGTACGGCGCCTGGCAGCGGCGCAGCACAGCAATCAGCTCCGGTGCGGCGATCAGGGTTCCAATGCGCGCGGCAGCAAGAGCGTGCGCCTTCGACAGCGTGCGCAGCACCGCCAGATTCGGGTTCGCGGCCAGCAGCGTGGTCGCCGACGGGCGCTGCGCGTACTCCACATAGGCCTCGTCCACCACCACCAGCGCCTGCCCGCGCAGCGCAACCGCCACACGCTCGACCTCCTCCAGAGCGATGTCACTGCCGGCCGGGTTCGACGGTGCGCACAGGAACACCAGCTTGGCTCCCTGCGCCTTGGCCGCGTCGATCACCGCATCCAGATCGGCGCGCAGGCCATCCTCGCTGTCCACCAGCGGCACTTCAATCAATGCGGCACCCTGCAGGCGCGCGCAGACGGCGTACATGCCGAACACCGGCGGCGTGACCAGCACGCCATCGCGACCCGGCACGCACAGCGCGCGTACCAGCAGATCAATGGCCTCGTCGCTGCCGCGGCCGACCAGCAGCTGCTGCGGCGTCACGCCGTACAGCGCCGCCAAGCCTTCGCGCAACGCCAACGGTTGCGGCTCCGGATAGCGCCGGCTGCTGCCAGCCGCATCGGCCGGATTGGCCCAGGCCGACTCGTTGGCATTCAACCAGACCTCGCCCTGCACCACCGCACTGCGCGCCGAGCTGTAGCCGGCGAAGGCCTGCAGATCCGGGCGCACCAGTGCCAGCACGTCATCAATGGCGGCGCTCATGCGGCGGACTCCATGCGCAATGCAACCGCACGCTCGTGGGCATCCAGGCCTTCGGCGCTGGCGATGATGCGCGCGCAGCCGCCGATCGCGGCCAGGCCGGCGGCACTGGCGCTCTGCACGCTGATCAGGTTCTGGAAGCTGGCAACACTCACGCCGCTGTAGGCAAGTGCGGCACCGGCGGTGGGCAGTACGTGGTTGGTGCCGCTGCAGTAGTCACCCAGTGCTTCGGGGGTGTAATCACCCAGGAACACCGAGCCGGCCGCCTGCACCTTGTCCAGCCACGCGCGCGGATCACGCAGTGCCAGGATCAGGTGCTCCGGCGCATAGCGGTTGCTGATCGCGAAGGCTTCCTCCAGCGAATCGACCTGGATCAGGCGCGAGGCCGACAGCGCCTGGCGCGCGATCTGCTGGCGCGGCAGCAGGGCCACCTGCCGCTCCACTTCGGCCTCGACCGCCGCCAGCATCGCGGCATCGTCGGTCAGCAGCAGCACCTGCGAATCCGGGCCATGCTCGGCCTGCGACAGCAGATCGGCAGCCACGAACGCCGGATTGGCACCCGCATCGGCGATCACCAGCACTTCCGACGGGCCGGCCGGCATGTCGATGGCGGCGGCGCCCTCCTGTGCGACCTGCTGCTTCGCTTCGGTCACGAAGGTGTTGCCCGGCCCGAACAGCTTGTCGCAGGCGGGAATGCTTGCGGTGCCATAGGCCATGGCAGCGATCGCCTGCGCGCCGCCCAGCTTGAACACGCGCTGCACGCCGGTCAGCCGCGCCGCCACAAGTACGGCCGGGTCTGCGCTGCCATCGGCTCGCGGCGGCGTGCACAGCACCACCTGCGGGCAGCCGGCCAGCTGTGCCGGAACGCCCAGCATCAGCGCGGTAGACGGCAGCGGCGCGCTGCCGGCCGGCACGTACAGGCCCACCCGACCGATCGGGCGCAGCATGCGTTCGCAGACTACGCCCGGCGCGGTTTCAACCGCGTACCCCTTGCCCATGCCGGCGGCGTGGAAGCGGGCGATGCGCTCGGCGGCGTCCACCATGGCCTGGCGCAGTTCGGCGGGGACAGCGGCCTCGGCCGCCGCGAACTCGGCTTCGCTCACTTCAAAGGACGACAGTTCGACACCATCGAAGCGTGCGGTGATCGCACGCAGCGCGTCGTCGCCCTGCGTGCGTACCTGTGCGATCAGCGTCGCCACCGCGTCGCGGGTCTGCTGCGCCACGGTCTGCACCGGGCGGGTCAATGCCGCGCTGCGCGCGGCCTCATCAAGTCGGGACCAGATCAGACGGTTCATGCCAGCGACCGCTCCACGCTCAGTACCATCAGGCCCTGCGCACCCGCGCGCTCGAGTTCCTCCATGCGCTGCCAGCTCAGCGGGCCAGGGCACATGGTCTGCAGGCGCAGCGCACCGCCATCGGCCGGCAACCGCACCAGCGGCTCGGCATCGGCCAGCAACTGCGCCAGCGCGTCGACGCGGTCCTCGCTGGCGCGGAACATCAGCAGCTTGCGGTCCTGGCGCTGCACCACGCCATCGAGGCGGCGCAGCAGCATCGCGCGCAGCGAAGCGCGTGCATCATCCGGCACCCTTACTGCACCGGCCAGCACCGCCTCGCTGTCGAGCAGGTTGTGTACCGGGGTCAACTGGTTGGCGCGCAGCGTGGCACCGCTGGAGACCAGATCACAGATCAGGTCGGCGGTACCCAGGCGCGGGGCGATTTCCACCGAACCGGACAATTCGACCACCTGCGCGTCCACGCCCTGCTCCGCCAGCCACTGCGTGAGGATGGCCGGGTAGCTGGTGGCGATGCGGGTACCGGCCAGCTGCGCCGGACCCTGCCACTGCCATTCCTCGGGCACCGCCAGCATCAGCCGGCACTGGCCGAAGCCCAGCCCGCGCAGCGCCTGATAGGCGTCAGGCAGGCCGATCTGGCGGCGTGCCGCGGCCTGCTCGTCCAGTTCATTGCGGCCGACGATGCCGAGGTCGCAGACGCCGTCAGCGATCAGGCCGGGGATGTCGTCGTCGCGCACCAGCAGGAGGTCTACCGGCAGCGATTCACCGTAGCAGAACAACTTGTCACGGCTTTCGCGCCAGCTCAGGCCACAGGCGCTGAGCAGGTTGCGGGCGGGCTCGGCCAGCCGGCCACTCTTCTGGATGGCGATACGCAGCCGGTCTCTTGCCGGCGCTGCCTGGGTTGCACTCATGGGGGAGGTCTCGAAGTTCGGAACGGGGCGCGGATCAGCGCGAAGCAAGGCGGTCGATGGCAGCGGCATAGCCTCGATGGCCATGCTCGAGCGTGCGCGCCACCCGTCCGGTGGTGGTCACGCTCACGCCGGTGCGCTCGTGGATCTCGCGATACGGCACGCCCTGCTGCAGCAACGGCACCACTTTCCAGCGGTCGGCCATGGCTTCCAGTTCGGCCGGCGTGCACAGATCGCGCAGGAAGGCTTCCACCTGCTCCGGCTCGCGCAGGGCGGCAAAGGCCAGGGCCAGGGCTTCCAGGTCGGCCTTCGGGTCTTTGGCGGCGATCTCGGGGCGGGCTTTCACGGGGCTGTTTCCATGCATCAATGTAATAGCGCGTTAGTACATTAGCGCATTCTTGCGCAGTGCGTCAAATCGTCAGTTGGGGTACGGCAGGGCTGCTGCCCTGCACCCGCAGAGGCAAGAGCCAGAGCAACAGCAAAGCTGGTTTCCGAGGGTTGGCGGGATGGATCCGCTTGAGGGGGGCGCTGCAAGTACCCCTCCGGGGCCCGGCCCAGCCGCTGGCGGCTGTGCGTTCGGGCGCTTGCGAAGCAGTGCTTCGCAAGCAAAGCGCCCTCACCCATGTAAGCTCGGTCGCCGCATTTATGCGGCTCACGCCCCCTCAACCGGACCCACCCCGCCTTCGACGGTTGGCCGCGAGCTGTCGGGACGGCCGGGGCCCGGAAACGAAAACGCCCACCGGTTGGTGGGCGTTTCCTTGAAGCGTTGCATGCTGCCAGTGGCCGTTACATCACCTTGGACTGCTCCAGCTCGACCTGCAGGGTGCTGGCCAGCTCGTCGCGGGAGACTTCGAACTGCTGCTCGCGCACCAGGTCCTTCACCGCCACCACGCCGCGCGCCAGCTCGTCCTCACCGGCCAGCACCACGAAGCGGATGCCCGCCTTGGCGGCATACTGGAACTGCTTGCCGATCTTCTTCGGCTCCATCTGCACTTCGGTATTGATGCCACCGGCGCGCAGCCGGCGGGCGATGTCCAGCGACTGCGGCATGCCCTGCTCGTCCATCAGCGCCACCAGCGCCTGCACGCTGCTGGCCTCGATGCCATCGATCAGGCCGGCCTCGCGCAGCTGCCAGAACAGGCGCGACAGGCCGATGGAAATGCCCACGCCCGGCAACTTGGACTTGCTGTAGTGGCTGGCCAGGTCTTCGTAGCGGCCGCCCGAGCAGATCGAGCCGATCTGCGGATGGTCGGTCAACGTGGTCTCGTAGACGGTGCCGGTGTAATAGTCCAGGCCGCGCGCGATGGAGAAATTCAGGCAGTACGCGCTCTCCGGCACGCCCAGCGCCTGCACCAGCTGCAGCACTTCGCGCAGTTCGGCCACGCCGGTGCGCAGGATTTCCGAAGAGCCGCCCTCGGCTTCAAGCGTGGCCAGCTGCGCCAGCGCATCGGCATGGCCCTGCGAACGCACGGCCACAAAGGCCAGGATCTTCTCGACCTGCTCGGTCGGGATGTTGAAGCCCTCGCCCACCAGCGTCTCGCGCACGTAATCGGCGCCGCGCTTGTCCAGCTTGTCCACTTCACGCAGCACCGCCAGCTGGCGCTCGCCTTCGGCCACGCCCAGGCTCTCGAAGAAGCCGCGCATGAGCTTGCGGTTGTTCAGCTGGATGCTGAAGTCACCGATGCGCAGTTCCGAGAACACGGCGTGGATGACCGCCAGCACTTCGGCATCATAGCGAACGCTCAGGCTGTCCTTGCCGATCACGTCGATGTCGCACTGGTAGAACTCGCGGAAACGGCCGCGCTGGGCACGCTCGCCGCGGTAAACGCGCTGCATCTGGTAGCGACGGAACGGGAAGGTGAGTTCGTGTTCGTGCTCGGCCACGTAGCGTGCCAGCGGCACGGTCAGGTCGAAGCGCAGCGCCATCTCCGGCAGCGAACGGTCGCCCGATTCGGCCGCATTGGCCAGCGCACCGGTGGACTGCACGAAGTACACCTGGCGCTCGGTCTCGCCGCCGGACTTGGTCAGCAGCACGTCGGACAGCTCGAACACCGGCGTCTCCACCGGCAGGAACCCGAAGCGCTCGTAGTTGCGGCGGATCACGTCCAGCATGCGCTGGAACGCAATCTGCTCGCGCGGCAGCAGTTCAAGGGTGCCGGGCGGGGTACGGGGCTTGATCACGGGCGGAACTCCTGCTGGAACGGGACGTGGGAGGGGGCGACATTCTAGCGCCCCCGCCTCGGGCAGGGTCGAACGGCCGCTTGAAGTATCATAAGGCCCTCCCCGCCCGCGATACGCCCCCGCAACATGTCACGGCCTTCCGGCGCTCCGCCCGCCACCAACGATCCCGCCTCGCCGTCCTGCACCACGCTGGACTGCCTGCACTGCTCGGTTCGCCACCTTGCGGTGTGCTCGGCGCTGTCGCCCGATGAAGTGCAGGCGCTGGAACAGGTCACCGTTTCGCAGCAGGTCAGCATGGGCAGCACGCTGGCCCGCACGGGTGAAGAACGCGACCATGTCTATACATTGACTGCCGGCGCACTGCGCCTGGTACGCACCCTGGCCGACGGCCGCCGCCAGATCAACGGCTTCGTGCTGCCCGGCGACTACCTGGGCCTGAGCGGCAGCGACCATCACCGCTACGACATCGAAGCCATCGCCGACAGCCGTGTCTGCCGCGTCGCGCTGCCACAGATGAAGGCGCTCCGCAGCCGCTTCCCGCACCTGGAGCGCAAGCTGCTGCAGCGTGCCTGCCAGGAACTGGATGCCGCACAGGACGCTGCACTGGCGCTGGCACGCCTGCAGCCGGCCGAGAAGCTGGCTGATTTCCTGCTGCGCCTGGCCGCGCGTGAAGCCAGGCTGGGCGGCGACGGCCTGCGCGTGTCGCTGCCGATGGGCCGAGGCGACATCGCCGACCATCTGGGCCTGACCATGGAAACGGTCAGCCGCACCTTCACCAAGCTGCGCCAGCAAGGGCTGATTGCCCTGCCCCACCTGAACGTAGTGGAGATCCTCGACGAGGACGGGCTGCGCACGCTGGCGGGTGAAGGGTTGATCTGAGGATTTCGCATTTCATGGGGTTGCCGGCCAGCGGCCGGCACTACCCGTGTTGCGCGAAGCGCATTGTAGAGTCGAGCCATGCTCGACTCATCGCGCCGTGCGCGAACAGCAGCCGAGCATGGCTCGGCTCTACATGGGAGCCAACACCTCACGCAACGCCGCGTAATCGGCGGCCAACGGTTCGGCGTGTGCCGGCCGCTGCAACAACGCATCCAATGCCGGCGGCACGGCCACAGGTTCGCCGATCAACGGCTCGACCACGGCCTCGAACTTGGCCGGATGCGCGGTGGCCACCACCGCCCAGTCGCCCTTGGCACCACGGGCGCGCAGGTCCTGCAGCACCTTCACCGCCGTAGCCGTATGCGGGCAGAACAGCTCGCCCCTGCTGGCATGCGCGGCGGCAATGGTGGCCCGGATGGTCACGTCATCCACCGCAAACGCCCGGAAGGCAGCACGCAGTTCGGCATCGTCGCCCTGGTAGAGCCAGCGCAGGCGCTCGAAGTTGCTGGGCGCCCCCACATCCATGGCATTGGCCACGGTCGCCACGCTGGCCTGCGGGTGGTACTCGCCACCGTTGAAGTACGCCGGCAATACGGCGTTGGCATTGGTGGCCAGCACGATCTGTCCGATCGGCACGCCCAGCGCGCGCGCCAGCACTGCGGCCATTGCGTTGCCCAGGTTGCCGGTCGGCACCACCAGGTTGAGCCGGCGACGATGCAACGCGTAGTGGCTCAGTGCTGTATGTGCGTAGTAACTCATCTGCGGCAGCAGGCGACCGAGGCTGATGCTGTTGGCCGAGCTCAGCGGCACCCGTGCCTGCAGTTCGCGGTCGGCCAGCGCCTGCTTGACCATGGCCTGGCAGTCGTCGAAGGCACCGGCCACGCGCAGCGCCTGGATGTTGTCACCGAAGCAGCCGAGCTGGTGCGCCTGGCGCGGTGACACGCGGCCATCGGGATACAGCACCACCACGCGTACGCCTGGCTGGCGATGGAAGGCCGCGGCAACGGCGGCGCCGGTATCGCCGGAAGTGGCGACGACGATGGTCAGATCGCGGTCCTTGCCGGCCTGCAGCCGCGACAGCGTACCGGCCAGGAAACGCGCACCAATGTCCTTGAACGCCGCCGTCGGTCCATGGAACAGTTCCAGCACGTGGTCACCGTCGCCGAGCGCGCGCAGCGGCACCGGGAAGTCGAACGCCTCGCGGCAGATCGACGGTAATCCGGCCTCCAGCGCATCCCCGGCGAAGAACGGTGCCAGTAGATCTGCGGCGGTATCGGCCAGGGTCGCACCGGCTTCCAGCTCACGTGGCGCCGGCAGTGCCTGCGGCACGTACAGGCCACCATCGGGCGCCAAGCCTGCAGCAATGGCCGCGCTGAGGCCAACGGCCGGGGACCGGCCGCGGGTCGAAACGAATTGCATGGGTTCAGTATCCAAAGAGGGAGAAGGATTCAGCACAGCCGGGCTCCCGGCGTATCCAGAGGCGACACCCAGGCATCGCTGTCAAAGCCGGCAGCAGCGAATGCGGCCTGCACCGGCGCCGCGGCAGCGTGGGCCTGGTCGGCATCTTCGAACCAGGCGAATACGCTGGGGCCGGCACCGGAGATGCCCGCGCCCATTGCGCGGGCTGACAACGCCGCATCGCGAGCCACCTCGAAGCCGCCGATCAGACCCGCCCGTCGCGGCTCCACCAGCACATCGCGCAGGCCAGCGCGCACCAGCGCCGCGTCGCTGCGATGGCAGCCGCTGAGCACCAGCGCAAGATTCGCACTCTGCGCCACGAATTCACCCAGCGCATAGCTGCCTTGCAGCGCCTGGCGTGCCAGACGGGTTTCCAGCACCGCGTGCGGGTGCACCAGCAGGCTGTGCCAACTGGCTGGCACAGGGATCGGCAGCAGGCGGTCAGCCGTGCACAACGCCAGCCCGCCGAGCAGCAGCGGCCCCACGTTGTCACCATGGCGGCCCCCACTGGCCACGGCCTCACCATCCAGCGCAAACGGATACAGCGCATCGCGCGAGAGTGGCGCATCCAGCAATGCGTTGGCAGCAACCAGCGCAGCGACGCACGAGGCTGCCGAGCCCCCCATGCCGGAGCCGAATGGAATGCCCTTGTCGATCTCCACCGCGAAGCCGAAGTCCAGGCCCAGCCCTGCGCGCAGCGACATCAACGCCGCACCTGCGGTGTTTCCGGCCGCCTCCAGTGGAAGTTCGACCGCACTGCCACGGATGGCCTCGATGCGCACCACCGGCTCATCGATACGCCGCACGCTCACCGTATCGCCAACGCCTGCAATGGCATGCCCCAGTATGTCGAAGCCCACCGCCACATTGGCCACCGAGGCGGGCGCAAATGCACGTGCGATCACAGGCGTGCTCCCTCGCCAGCGGCTACCCGCAGCAGGTCGGCGAACACGCCCGCCGCCGTCACTTCCGGTCCAGCGCCCGGTCCCTGCACCACCAGCGGGTTGTCGCAGTAGCGGCGGGTACGGAACTGCACCACGTTGTCGGTCAGCCGCAGGTTGGCGAAGGCATGGTCGGCCGGCAGTTCCTGCAGGCCCACCGAGGCGCCGTCGGTGCCCAGCCGTGCCACGTAGCGCAGCACCGCGCCACGCGCCCGCGCATCCTGCAGGCGCTGCAGCAGGCTGGCGTCGGACTCGCCCAGCCGCGCCATGAAGTCATCCACGCTGCCGTCGCGCAGCAGTGCCGGCACCAGGCTTTCCACCTGTACCTGTTCCAGGCTGAGCGCGTGGCCGGCCTCGCGTGCAAGGATCACCAGCTTGCGTGCCACGTCCACACCGGACAGATCATCGCGCGGGTCCGGCTCGGTATAGCCCATCGACCGCGCCTGCGCGACCAGCTGCGAGAACGGCTGGCTGCCATCGAAGCGGTTGAACAGCCAGGCCAGCGTGCCGGAGAAGATGCCCTCGATGGCCAGCACCTCGTCACCGGTATCGACCAGATCGCGCAGCGTGGTGATCACCGGCAGGCCCGCGCCCACCGTGGCCTCGTAGCGGAAGCGCGCACCACTGGCCGCTGCGGCGGCGCGGATGCGCTGGTAGCGCGGCAGCGGCCCGGCACCCGCCTGTTTGTTCGGGGTGACCACATGGATGCCCGCCGCCAGCCAGCCCTCGTAGCGCTCGGCCACCTCGGCACTGCCACTGCAGTCGATCACCACCGCATGCGGCAGGTGCGCAGCCAGCAGGTGCTCGGTGAAACGATCAAGGTCGCTGGATTCACCCGCGTCCCGCAGGGCCTCACGCCAGTCCGCATGCAGGCCGTCCACTTCCAGACGCATGCGCGAACGCGAGGCCAGCGCACGCAGGCGAAGATCCACATTGGCCTTGGCCAGCAGCTGCGGGCGCGCGGCCAGCAACTGATCCAGCAGTGCGGCGCCAACGTTGCCGGGCCCGATCACACCGACCGCGAAGGTCTGCGGCGACAGCCAGAAGCCTGCATGCGCCGCGCGCAACGCACGGGTGGCATCGGCACTATCCACGGCGACCGAGATGTTGCGCTCGGACGAGCCCTGCGCGATCGCCAGGATGTTCACCTGCGCACGCCCCAGTGCCTCGAACAGGCGCGCCGCCACACCTGGCTGCCCGGCCATGCCGTCACCGACCGCAGCCAGTACGCTGACGCCCTCACTGACCTGCACGCGCTGCACCTGTCCCGCTGACAACTCGTGCGCAAAGGCGTGCAGCAGTGCATCACGGCCACGGCCGGCTTCGGCAGCACGCACCACGCAGCAGATTGAATGTTCCGAGGAACCCTGCGAGATCATCACCACCGACACCTGCGCCTGGCGCAGGGCGGCAAACACGCGCTCGGCGGTACCCGGCACGCCGATCAGGCCGGTGCCTTCCAGGTTCAGCAGGGCCAGGCCGGGACTCAGGGTCAGGCCCTTCACCGGCCCGCGCGGTGAGCGCTCGGCGCTGATCCGCGTACCCGGATGCGCCGGCTGGAACGTATTGCGGATGAAAATCGGCAGGCCGAGGCGGATCGCCGGCGACATCGTCTGCGGGTGCACCACCTTGGCGCCGAAGTACGCCAGTTCGCAGGCCTCGTCGTAGCTCAGCGCTTCCAGCTGCACCGCCTCGGGCACCAGCCGTGGGTCCGCCGACAGCACGCCATCGACATCGGTCCAGATGTGCAGCTCGTCAGCGTTGAACAGCGCGGCAAAGATCGCACCGGAATAGTCGCTGCCGTTGCGGCCGAGGGTGGTGATGCGGTCATCGCGATCGCGTGCGACGAATCCGGTGGCAACCAGGCGCGGCTGCGGATGCTGCAGGCGCCACTTGGCCAGGCGGTCGGCACTGGCTTCCCAGTCGACATCCACGCCGAGTTCGCCATGCCCGACCACAAGCACATCGCGCGCGTCGAGTACCGCGCAGTCTTCGCCCAGCGCGCGCAGGTGGGTACCAAGCAGCTGTGCGGAAAACACTTCGCCCAAGCCCTGCACACGGTCCAGCACCTCGCGCGGCAGCTCGCCGATCACTGCCAGCGCGGCCAGTACTTCGGCCAACTGATCGAAGCGGGCGTCGATCCATTCAACCGTCTCGCCCACCTGCTCGCCCAGCAGCGCCACGGCAGCGCCGCGATGGCGTGCGCGCAGGGCATGCCAGGCCTCGCGCCAGCCTTGATCGCCCTTGGCCGCCAGCTGGGCCAGTTCGATCAGCGCGTCGGTGACGCCCTTCATCGCCGAGACAACAGTGACCTGCAACGATTCGGGACGGGCCAGCAGCAGGCCGCCCACATGGCGATAGCGTTCGGCATCGGCCACCGAGGTGCCGCCGAACTTGTGCACGACGGTGGACGGTGCAGCCAGGTCGGCCGGGGCAACGGAATGAGCGGGAGCGTGGGAAGACATGCAGACCTCGGTAGGAGGCCCCGTCGCATGCAGGTGTCGAGTTTCCCCGCCACCTGTAGGTGCGGGGCCGTGGTTTTCGGGAGTTACACGAAGACGACGGGCCGCACCAGGGCAGTGGTGACGGTGGTGGTGGTAATGGTGGTGATGGTCGCGACCGGCGCAGTCGTACTGCCCGCAATGGCGGGGGCGATCAGGCTGGCGTGGGCGGCATCAAGGACCATGGCGCACAGAAAACACCGTGCGCCCGGCCGCTGTCAAGTGCTGCGATGCAGAAAATCGATGCAGCGATCATCGGCCAACGTGCCGGCATTTGGTTGCATCTGAGACCAAGCCGGCATCAGCACGCTTGACGACTGCATTCAGCCGGCATGTTCGGCGATCGCCCGTGGCGTGCGGTGGGCATGCGCGCACAGCATCACACCGGCCACCAGGAACACGATTGCCAGGGCTTCCAGCAGCGAGGGCCAGCGCTGCTGCCATGCAAAGGCGTACAGCAGCGCGAACAGGGTCTCGAACACGATCATCTGGCCAGTCAGGGTCAGTGGCAGCAGACGGCTGGCACGGTTCCAGAATGCGTTGCCGAGGATCGAGGCCACCACTGCCACGCCGGCGCTGATCGCCCAGAACCCGCTCCATTGCGCCGCCGTATGGCTGCCGGTGTGCCCGATGAAGGCCATCGGCACCAGCAGCAGGGCCAGGCCGCCGGTGGTGACGCCGGTCAGCAGCGACCAGTCGTGGCTGGACAGATCCGGTCGGCGCGCCAGCCAGCGGCTGTTGCCGATCGAATACAGCGCCCACGAGAACAGCGCACCGAACGCGCACAGCAGCCCGATCAGGCGCTGCCGCCACGGGGTGGCCAGGTGCTCGGACATCAGCGCTTCCCAGCCAACCAGTCCCACGCCGAGCACGCAAAGGCCCAGCGCCGGCAGCAGCTGCCTCAGCGGCACCGCCCCCTGCTCGCGCACGCCAACGAGGGTGACCACCACCGGTATCAGGCCGACGATCAGCGATGCCGCAGCGCCACCGGCCCACTGCACGGCGGTCGCCAGCAGCAGGAAATACACCAGGTTGCCTGCCAGGCTCAGCCACAGCAGGCCGATCCATTCGGCACGGCCCAGCCGCGGTGCCAGCCGCTTCCACCGCGGCAGCAGCAGGGCGACTGCCATCAGGCCATAGACCAGGTAGCGGCCGGCGGACAGTTGCAGCGCATTGAACGACTGAAGCACGGCAGGCGCGAGAAAGACCACGCCCCATAGTGCGCCAGCGGCCACGCCATTGGCGATGCCCACGGCCATCGGGTTGTTGCGCATTCGGGTTGTCCGGGGGGATGGAACGGGCCGCGCAGTGTAAGCGCTGGCCGGTGGGCACTCTTGACCGAGGCTACTGCCTTGTCACCTCTGTAGAGCCGAGCCCATGCTCGGCTGCGATTCGCCGTTGTGCAGACAAGGGCAGCCGAGCATCGGCTCGGCTCTACAACTCAGCCGGCACCCCTGCGCCACGCAGCGGGGGTCTGGCCACATTCGCGGCGCAGCGCACGGGTCAGTGCGCTCTGCTCGGAATAACCTGCAGCCAGTGCGATATCGCTGATCGGCGCGGCAGTGGTGCGCAGCTGATGCTTGGCCCAACGCAAGCGGCACGCACTGAGCCAGGCCTGCGGGCTCAGCCCGAACTCGCGCTGGAACAATGCGTGCAACCGGCCCTCGCTGACACCGACAAATCCGGCCATCCGGGCAACCGGCCAGGCCCGGCCGGGATCGGCCTGCACCGCCACGCACAGGCCCTGCATGCGCGCCCCACTGCCCGCCGGTGCAAATACCTGCAGCAACTGCGGCAGCAGCGCCGGCATCGGCTGCCCTGCCTGCACGTCGGCCAGACGCTGACGCAATGCCAGCGGCAGATGCAGCCAGCGCTGGCGGCACAGATGCTCCTGCGTGCCGTCATCAAGCACGCCTGGAGGACAATCAACGATCACGAAACCATTGGGGCCGTCCGCCATCTGATCATGTGCTTCGCCGGCGGCGACAAATGCCCCCTGCAGCAGGTCCAGCCGGCCGCCGCGCCCTTCCATCTCGAACTGCAGTTCGCCCTGCAGCGGCAGCACCCACTGCGCGTAGTCATGGCGTTCCAGGCCGGTGGCCTGCCCGTAGT
The DNA here is from genome assembly GCF_030910085.1 of Stenotrophomonas maltophilia group sp. RNC7. Classification (NCBI taxonomy): domain Bacteria; kingdom Pseudomonadati; phylum Pseudomonadota; class Gammaproteobacteria; order Lysobacterales; family Lysobacteraceae; genus Stenotrophomonas; species Stenotrophomonas maltophilia group sp. RNC7. Next base: position 32,725 of record NZ_JAVFVN010000648.1, read on the forward strand.
GCCGCAGATGGAAGATGGCGCCCATCCGGGCAGTGTGCGCGTGTAACAACGGCCGTGCAAACCGCTGCTATAGTCGATCCGTCATCCAACGCAGGGAGTGCAGGTCATGACCCATCAGCGGCTGTCCCTGGTGCTTGCCATCAGCCTCGGCCTGGCGCTCACCGCCTCGGCCTCCGCGCAGGAACGTACGCCACCGGCCCCGCACTGCATGGACGCGGTCGGCGTCCAGGAAGTGGAGCAGGCGTCATCGCGTTCAATCGCCCTGCGAGCCGCCTCCGGCCAGGCCTATCGGATCGACTTCAGCGAAGAGTGTCCCGGCGTCCGCAGTGCTACCACGCTGAAACTTGAAGCACCCGCCGGCTGGGCCTGCGGTCGCCCCAGCGAGCGTGTGGTGGTCGATGGCCGCAGCTGCGCGATCAGCGCGGTGACCCCCGTGCAGGATCGCGACTACGCCAGCGTGGCCCGCGACAGCGACCGCCTGCGCATGGCCACCCTGCCCGCCCTGACCATCCGCGAGCGCAGGGACATCCGCCGCAGTTTCGGTGGTTCGCCGTCGTACTGCTTTGCCACGCGCAACGTGCGCGCGTGGTCGTCCGACCCGCAGGGCATGCTGGTGGAGACCAATCCGCATCGCAATGGGGGTCACCGCTACTATCGCGTGGAGCTTGGCAGCCACTGCCGCCAGCTCGACCGTGCGCCACAGCTGAGCTTCCACTCCGGCATGCAGAACGGCCTGATCTGTGGCAATCCGGGCGATCGCATCCTCACCGCCGGATTCGAGAATGGTGACCTGCGCAACGACGCGCTGGCGCCGCTGCCGCAGTACACCCGCGGCGGCTGCACGATCCAGGCGGTCTATCCGGCGTCCAGCCAGGCGTCGAACTAACCGTCGACGCCGAGGAACGCGAACGGTGCGCTGGGCACGAAGTGGCCCAGCGCGTCGCCGGAAAAGGTATTGCGCTGGTCCGGACCGAGATCGAGCTTGAGCACCTTGCCGCCGAAATCGACCTTGTTCAGGTCGACCCAGAAGGTGTTCGGTGTCAGTGCCGATTCGAAGAAGTACAACCGCCGCTTGTGGTCGGCCACGGTGCGCCAGCGCGTGGATGAAATATTCGGTTCGCCCGGGGTGGTGATGCCATACGGTACCGAGGCGTTGCGGATCACGCTGAACACACTGGCCAGCGCCACCACCGGGTCTTCCGCCTTGGGAATGGCGTTGATGTAGAACGAGGCGCGCGCGAAACGGTCGGCTGAGCGGTTGGTGCCCGGCAGCATCACCGTGCCGCCGATCTGCTGCCAGTAGCTGTTGAGTGCCAGCTGCTGCTCGAAGATCGGTGAGTTGGTCATCACCTGGTAGCGCCGGTCATGGTGGATCACCTGGCGACCGCCGATGTATTCGACGATGGCGCTGTCGCCACTGGCATCTGACAGCGACAGATGCAGCGTGGCCTGGCGGTCTTCGCCCGGCACCTTGTCGGTGACGATCGAGTACGGCTCGCGCTGCAGCGCCGCGACCGCCTCGTCTACGGTGGCGAAGTTGTCCAGCACATACTGCGCCCATAGTGAGATGGCCAGGCCCGGCTTGTTGCCGCGCTGCTTCGGATACTCCGATTCGACCAGCCACAGCAGGTTGGCCACCAGGCCTTTCTCGTTCATGCCATCGGTGGTCGATACGTCATAACCGGTGGCCACCACCGAGCCGTAGCGCGCCGTCCAGGCCAGCGACTTCGGCCCGGCCTGGCCGGTGCGCGCGATGCCGCGCGGCAGCACGTAGAGGTTGGTCGCCACATCGACCTTCCAGTCCATGGAGCGAGCGGTGATCACATCACCGTTGTCGCCCAGGTAGACCGCGCGCGTGCAGGCCAGCGCCGGTGCCACTGCGGCAGCCAGCGCGACCGCCAGCAGTGCCCTTTCCTTCCACTTCATCCGTGCCATGTTGTTGCCCTCCTTTCCCCGTGATCCGTGGATATGACGCGATTCAGGGTGATACAGCGGTGAAGCCCCGGCGAACCAGGCGATCGTGCAGCCAGAAACCTGCAAGCATCGCCGGCACGAACCAAAGCGCTTCGCGCGATCCCACCGCCAGCCCGGCGATGGCAGGGCCCGGGCAATAGCCTGCCCAGCCCCAACCCATTCCGAACAATGCCGCGCCCAGCACCAGGCGCACATCGACAGCGCGCGCGGCGGGCAATTGGAAGCGCGTTGCGCATGACGGCCGCGGGCGCCGCAGCACCCAGCGCTGGCCGACCGCGCTGACCAGCAGTGCAGAGGCCAGCACCCAGGCCAGGGTGGGATCGAAATCGCCAGCGATATCGAGGAAACCGAGGATGCGGCGCGGATCGGTCATGCCGGCCAACGCCAGGCCTGCGCCGAAAAGCGCGCCTGCCGCACCGGCGGCCACCATCGCGCGGCTCATGCGAAACCTCCGCCGTGACGGATCAGGAACGTGGTCAGCATGGCGCAGGCCATGAACACCAGCACCGCCAGCAGCGACCGCTTTGAGCCGCGGGCCAGGCCGCAGACTCCGTGACCGCTGGTGCAGCCATTGCCCAACCGCGTACCGAAGCCGACCAGCAGGCCGGCACCGATCAGCTGCCACGCCGGCAAGGCGTCACGCAACAGGTTGCGGGGCGCTTGGCCTGGCACGGCCTGCCAGTACAGCACACCCCCGGCAGCGGCAAGCAGGCCGAGCAGGAATGCCCAGCGCCAGCCTCGATCGCCCGGCGTTGCGCGCACGCTGCCAGCGGCGATGCCGCTGATGCCGGCTACCCGGCCCGTGGTTGCCAGCAAAACCACCGCCGCCGCACCGATCAACGCGCCCCCCGCGACGGCGGCCCACGGCACGGTCATGACCTGCCTCCAGTTGTTCCGTTCATTTCATTCGCTTGCCTTTTGAATTAGCTTTTTCTAAATTAGCGTCTTCTAAATCAAAAGGTCAACCATGGCCCGCATCGAGCTCGACAGCGCCGCCATGGCCGAACACGCCGCCGAGGCTGCAGCCCTGCTCAAAAGCCTGGCCCATCCTGCACGGCTGCGCGTGCTGTGCCGGCTGGTCGAAGGCGAGGCGCCAGTACCGGAACTGCAGGCACTGACCGGGCTCAGCGCATCAGCGCTGTCCCAACATCTGGCGGTGCTGCGCGGACTTGGCATCGTCGCGACCCGGCGCGAAGCGCAGGCGATCCACTACCGGGTGGTGGAAGGGCCGGCGCTGGGCGTATTGCAGGCGTTGCACGCCGCCTACTGCGGAAATGCAGCGCGCTGAACCTTCCACGCGGGTTCAACCTGCGTGCAGCACCGGTTGCACGACCTGATCGAGCAGATCCACCGGGGTCGGCGCCGACAGGTCACCCTGCAACGCGCGGGTGAAACCTGACCAGTCACTGGAAGACAGTTGCCGCAGCAGCGCCTCCTCCACCGGCAACGCGCGCATCGACCAGTACGGAAACTGGCGCTGGCCGAGGCGGCCACGCGCCAGTTCGATGATGTCGATATGGCTACCGGCCTGCAGGATGCGTTCGTACACCGAATCGATACCATCCGGCGGCCCTTCGATGTACTGCAGGAATCGCCCACCGTCATGCAGCAGCACACCGGTCACGCCCGCCATCTTGTTGAAACGGGCTGCATCATCGACCAGCGCCCGCAGCCGTTCAGCGGAAAGATCCGGCAGCGCCTGGCTGACGTAGGCGATGGCACGCAGTGGCATGGCGCTTCCTTGACAAGATGTACACCCACGGTAGCAGCTACGGACGAGTCCGTCTCAGTGCCCGCGGGTGTTTCCTGAAGAATTCAGGTAGCGGCCGCCGGCAGCCCCTCTGTGCGCCTCGGCAACCGGGCTTCGAACACCACCTGACCGGCTTCATTTCGCGCTGCGATGTGCCCGCCGTGCGCGCGCACGAACTGATCGACGATATACAGGCCCAACCCCAGGCCATTGCTGGGATGGAAGCTGGCCTTGAACGGCTCGAACAGGCGCGGCAGCAGCGCGTCGTCGATCCGTCCCGCGTTGCTCACCCGCAGCAGCACGCTGCGCGGATCACGGCCGTCCACCTCCACCCTCGCCTCGCTGCCATGGGTGAGCGCATTGCCGATCAGGTTGGCGGCAACCTGACCCAGCCGATCCAGATCACCCTGCAGGCGGGTATCGCCCTGCATATCCAGATGCAGCCGTGCGTGGCCGTGGGCGCTGCCCGCTTCGGCCACCACCGCACGCGTGACCTCGGCAAGATCACAGGCGCTGGCCTGCAGGCGCAGCCCGCCGCTGCGGATCCGCGAAAAGTCCAGCAGCTGCTCGACCATGCGCGCCATGCGCAGCGTGCTGGCCTCCAGGTGCTTCAAGGTCTGCTGCGCGCCGTCATTGCCCGCAGGAAGCTCCAGCGCCAGCTTGTCGGCACACAGCAGGATCGCCGACAGCGGCGTGCGCAGATCGTGGGTGAGCACCGCCGCCATCGTCTCGTTGAGCTTGAGCGAGCGCTCCAGCGCCTCGTTGCGCGCCTTCAGCAGCTGCCGCTGCTGGTACAGCTCGATGAAGACATTGACCTTGCTCAGGATCACCTGCGGCGCCACCGGCTTGTGCAGGAAGTCGACCGCGCCGGTTTCGTACCCCTTGAACGCGCGCAGCGGGTCGTCCGGCGAGGCGGTCAGGAAGATGATCGGCACATCCCGGCTGCGGTGTGAACCGCGCATCAGCTCGGCAAGGGTGAAGCCATCGATCTCCGGCATGTGCACGTCCAGCAGGGCCAGCGCCACCTCATGCTCGAGCAGCAGTTCCAGCGCCTGTGCGCCCGAGCCGGCCAGCAGCAGGTTCACGCCCTCGCGCTGCAGCAGCGCCTGCATGGCCACCAGGTTCTGCGGCACGTCATCGACGATCAGCAGGTTGACCGGGGTCTGCGACTGCGCAGGGTCCGGCGGCAACAGGTTCATGCAAACAGCTCCTTCAGGCGACGGCACATCAGTTCGAGGGGCAGCACGGCATCGGCGCCGGCGTGCTGCAGGGCGGAGGCCGGCATCATCGATGCCTCGGCCTCCTCGGGACATTGCAGCCAGGCGCGGCCGCCGGCGGCGCGCACCGCGGCCACCCCTTCACTACCATCGCTGCTGGCACCGGTCAGCAGCAGGGCCAGCACCTGCGCGCCGAACACAGCCGCAGCCGACTCGAACAATGGATCGATCGCCGGGCGCGAAAACAGCACCGGTGCGTCCACCGACAACGCCAGCGAACCGGCGTCTTCCACCAGCAGGTGATAGTCCGGTGGCGCAAAGGTCACCGTGCCAGGCTGCAGCGGCTGCTTGTCTTCGGCCTCGCGCACCGGCAGCGCACAGTACGGCGCCAGCACTTCGGCGATGCGGCTGCTGCGATCGCGCGGAAGGTGCAGCACCGCCAGCACCGGCGCCGGCAGAGCCGCGGGCAGCGCGCCGAGCACCGCCTGCAGCGCCGCGACCCCACCCGCCGAGGCCCCGATCACCAGCACCGCCGGTCGTGTCGGCAGTGCCATCAGGCAACCTTCCGGTACAGGCGATGCTCCCGCGAGCAGGTCTCGAACGCGCCGTGGTGGCGCCCGAACTGCAGCGACTCCTTGCTGCCCAGGCCAAGGAAGCCGCGATGCACCAGCGCTTCACGGAACAGGCCCACCGCGCGGTCCTGCAGATCGCGGTTGAAATAGATCAGCACGTTGCGGCACGACACCAGATGCACTTCGGAGAACACGGTGTCGGTGGCCAGGCTGTGGTCGGCGAACACCACGTTGCGGCGCAGCTGGCGATCGAACACCGCGCCATCGTAGGCCGTGGCGTAGTAGTCGGACAGCGAGGCGGTGCCACCGGCCGCCAGGTAGTTCCGGCTGAACTGGGCCATCCGGTCGATGCCATAGGCGCCGGCCTCGGCGTTGGCCAGGGCTGCCGGATTGATGTCGGTGGCGTAGACGATGCTGCGCTCCAGCAGGCCTTCCTCGTGCAACAGGATCGCCAGCGACCACACTTCCTCGCCGGTACTGCAACCGGCCACCCACAGCTTCACCGACGGGTAGGTGCGCAGCACCGGCACCACCTGCTCGCGCAGCTCGCGGAAATAGGCCGGGTCACGGAACATCTCCGAGACCTGCACGGTGAAGAACTGCATCGCCTGCGCGAACAGGTCCGGCTCGTGCAGCAGGCGGTGCTGCAGGTCGGCCAGCCGCTCGCACTCATAGCGCTGCATGGCCTGGCGGATCCGCCGGCGCAGCGACGACACCGCATAACTGCGGAAATCGTAGTGGTAGCGCTGGTACAGCGCTTCCAGCAGCACCTTCAGCTCCAGGTCGAACAGGGCCTGCTCGTTCATTGCCGCGAGCACCAGACCCGGCACAGCGAAACCAGCTTGTCGACGTCGATGGGTTTGGCGATGTAGTCGTTGGCGCCGGCCTGCAGGCAGCGCTCACGGTCGTCCGGCATGGCCTTGGCGGTCAGCGCGATGATCGGCAGGTCCTGCAGGTGGCGCTGCGCGCGGATTTCGCGCATCGCAGCAAGGCCATCCTTCTCCGGCATCATGATGTCCATCAGCACCAGGTCGACCTCGCGCTCGGCCAGCCGATCCACCGCTTCCTGTCCATTGCGCGCGATCTCCAGCGTGACGCCGAGGGGTTCGAGCACGCTGGACAGTGCGAAGATGTTGCGCACGTCGTCCTCGGCCAGCAGCACCGTCCGACCGTCGAGCACGGTGTCGCGACGGCGGGCCTCGCGCAGCAGGCGCTGCTGGTCGCTGGGCAGGCTGGCCTCAACGCTGTGCAGGAACAGGGTCACCTCGTCCAGCAGGCGCTCGGGCGAACGTGCGCCCTTGATGATGATGCTCTTGGAATAGCGGCGCAGGCGCTGCTCTTCCTCGCGACTGAGTGCGCGGCCGGTATAGACGATCACCGGCGGGAAACCGACATCGTCGTTGCCGGCCATGTGCTCGAGCAGGTCGTAGCCACTGCCGTCGGGCAGCGACAGGTCCATCACCATGCAGTCGAACGTGACCGTACTGAGCTGTTCCAGTGCGCCGGCCAGGGTGCCTACGGCGACGATCTGCAGCTGGTCGCGGCCCAGCAACAGTTCCAGGTTGTGGCGCAGCTCGTTGTCGTCCTCCACGATCAGCAGCCGCCGCATGTCGCGCTGGCTGGTCTGTTCCAGCTGTTCGATGGCCGTCACCAGCCGCTCGCGCGTGGTCGGCTTGATCGCAAAACCGATCGCGCCGAGCTCGCGCGCTACCTGGCTGCGGTCCGTGGCCGAGACCACATGTACCGGGATGTGGCGGGTGTCCGGGTTGCGCTTCAAGCGTTCCAGCACGCTCAGGCCCGACACGTCCGGCAGGCCGATATCGAGCAGGATGCCGTTCGGGCGCAGTTCGCTGGCCAGGGCCAGCGCCTCTTCCGCCGTGCCCGCCACCACGCAGTCGAAGTCCAGTTCATGGGCCAGCGCCACCAGCGCTTCGGCGAACGTGGCATCGTCCTCGACCGCCAGGATGAGGCGCCCGGCGCGCTGGCGGCGACCGCGGTCGTCGGCTACGCCGGCCATCGCAGTAACCGGCGCTGCCGCGGTCGCAGTGCGTACGGGCGCGGCCGGCAGCACGGCCGGCGCCGTCGGCGGCGCTGCCACGGGGACCTCGGCAGCGTCGGCTGCGCTCGCCGCGGGCGCACCCTGCAACGGCAGCTCCAGGATGAAGCAGCTGCCGCGCCCGGGCTCACTGTCGACCTGGATGCCGCCGCCCATGCGCTCGGCCAGATCGCGCGAGATCGACAGGCCCAGGCCGGTGCCGCCGTAGCGACGGCGGGTGCTGCCATCGGCCTGGCGGAACGCTTCGAAGATGACGTCCAGCTGCTCGCGGGCAATGCCGATGCCGGTGTCACAGACCTCGAACCGGATGCGGCCGTTGCCGCCGGCACGCACGTGCAGGCTGACCTTGCCATGCTCGGTGAACTTCACCGCGTTGGCCAGCAGGTTCTTCAGGATCTGCTGCAGCCGCTGGCTGTCAACCACCATCTGGGTCGGTGCCAGGGCGTCGGCTTCGATCTGCAGGGCCAGGCCCTTCTGCCGCGCCATCGGCTCGAACGTCTCGCGTAGGCGCTGCAGCGCGCTCTCGACCACCACCACTTCATCGGACAGTTCGACATGGCCGGCCTCAATGCGCGACAGGTCGAGGATGTCGTTGATCAGCGCCAGCAGGTCGTTGTTGGACGACAGGATCGCACGCGCGTACTTCACCTGTTCCTCGGTCAGCGTGCCGTCCTTGTTATCGGCCAGCAGCTTGGCCAGGATCAGCGAGCTGTTCAGCGGCGTGCGCAGCTCATGAGACATGTTGGCCAGGAATTCGGACTTGTAGCGCGAGGTGGCCGCCAGCTCGTTGCTGTTGCGCACCAGCTGGCTCTGCGCAACCAGCAGTGCCTGCTTCTGCGCCTCCAGCTCGTGGGTGCGCTCTTCCAGCTGCACGTTGCTCTGTTCCAGCTCAGCCTGCTGTTCTTCCAGGTGGCTCTGCGACTGCAACAGGCTGCGGCTCTGCTCTTCCAGTTCCTCGTTGGCCACGCGCAGCTCTTCCTGCTGGGCCTGCAGCTCCTCGCCCTGGCGCTGCGACTCTTCCAGCAGCACCACCAGCTGCGCACGCAGCAGCGATGCGCGCAGTGCCATGCCGATGGTGTCGGCGCAGCGCTCCAGCAGCTCACGGTCCAGATCACGCTGTTCACCCGCCCGCGCGCGGCCCAGCTCGATCACACCGACCACCGCACCATCGCTGTTGATCGGCGCCAGGATGCGCTCGCGCACCGGCAGCCGGCCCAGGCTGGTCTGCAGTTCAAGCACGGCAGCATCTTCGCCGTGCAGGTGGCGGATGCGTTCGTCCCGGGCAACCTGCCCGGCAAGTCCTTCGTGCAGGGCCAGGGAGGCCGGCGTCCCAGAGGGCAGCGCCACGCCACCGGTCAGCTGCAGGCGGCCGCCGTCCAGGCGATAGACCGCACCGACCTCTGCATCCAGCTGCCCGGCCAGGCTTACTGCTGCCGCCTCGGCGATCTGCTCCGGCCCGAGGTCACCGCGCAGGCTCATCGCCACGGCGTTCTCGGCCTCCTGCAGCCAGAGCGCGCGCATCGCCTGGCGCCGGGCCTGGATCGCGCGCGAGACGATCAGTGCGATCATCAGGAAGGCGCAGCCACCGACGGTACGGTTGACAAGCGAGAACGACGAATTGTTGCTGGCTGGCGCAACGTTGAAGCCGATCACCAGCAGGACACAGGCGATCACCGCGACCACGAACGGCGCGCGTGCACTGCGCTGGAACACCGTCACGCCGACCGCGAGGAAGTAGGCCAGCCATACCGCGTAGCCGAGCGGAACGACCAGTTCCAACGCGATGGTCGCGGCCAGCAGCACGGCGGACGTCATCCAGATCCAGCGGTCACGCGTAGTCGCACCAGGACGCATGCAGGTCGGTTCCAGAAGGCAAAGGGTGGAAGATGGTACTCCGTGTCGCATTCAGCCGCACAGGACAAATGGCACGTGCCAGGTGTGCACGCATCCTTCACACTTGAGTGCCTAGCTTCACGTCCCTCACAGGGGTAACACTTATTTACACGTGGACGCAGCCGCCTCTACGACGTCCGTGCTGACGGACCCTTCCCGACAACTGCGACTGCTGATCGACAGCGTGCGCGACCATGCGCTGTACCTGCTTGATCCTGAAGGCATCGTGTGCAGCTGGAACCCGGGCGCCGAACGTATCAAAGGCTATTCAGCCAATGAAGTGGTGGGAACGCACTTCAGCCGCTTCTACCTGGCCGCCGACCGCGAGGCCGGCGAACCGCAGCGCCTGCTTCGCGTCGCAGCGCAGCAGGGGCATGTCGCCAGTGAGGGCTGGCGCGTTCGCCGCGATGGCTCGTCGTTCCGCGCCAGCGTGGTCATCGAACCGGTCGTGGAAGCCGGCGAACTGCTCGGCTTCGTCAAGATCACCCGTGACATCACCGAGCAGTGGCAAGCGCAGCGGCTGCTGCGCGATGCCCAGCGTGCGCTGCGCAATACCCAGCAGTTCGAGACGGTTGGCCGGCTCAGCCGCGGCCTCTCACATGAGTTCAACAACCTGCTGACCACCATCGGCAACGCCCTGGACCTGCTGTCGCTGCGTGTCAGCAGTGACGATGCACGCGCAGCCGAGCTGCTGGATGCCGCGCAGGCAGCCACCGACCGCGGCGCGCTGCTGACCCGCCAGCTGCTGGCCTTCAGCACCGGCCAGACCCTGATCCGGGAATCGGTGGACATCAATGCGCTGGTACGGCAGTGGCTGCCGGACCTGCAACGCGCCTGCCCGCCCACGGTGGTACTGGATGCCCATCTCACCCCGGGCCTGCCGCAGGTGAGCACCGATGCGATGCAGCTCCAGACCGCCCTGGCGAACCTGGTGGCCAATGCCGTGGAGGCCACCGCCGATGGCGGCCGCATCCTGATCGGCACCGCGTTGGAACATCGCCTCGACCCGGATGCGGACACCACGCTGCAACGCGGCTATGTCACCCTCAGCGTCTGCGACGAAGGCCACGGCATGGCCGCCGACATCGCCGAGCGGGCCAGCGAGCCCTTCTTCACCACCAAGGACATCGGCAAGGGCAGCGGCCTGGGCCTGAGCCAGGTGTTCGGATTCACTACCCAGAGCGGCGGCTTCGTCGATGTGTCCACCACGCCCGGTGTCGGCACCACGGTCAGCCTGCTGCTACCCGCAACCGAGGAATTTGCCCATGACCGATGACCCGATCCGCGTACTGATGGTGGAGGACCAAAACGATCTGCGCGAGATGATCGGCATGGCCCTGCGCGATTTCGGCATCGAGGTGTCCACCACCGCCGACGGGCATGAAGCCGCTGCGTTGCTGAAGGGCGACGCACGCTTCGACGTGGTGTTCAGCGATGTCAGCATGCCCAATGGCATGTCCGGAATCGAGCTGAGCGAGCACGTCGCCCGCGAACAACCACAGGCGCGGATGATCCTGTCGTCCGGCTACGCACGTTCGCAGCTGCCGCCGCTTCCGGAGCAGGTGGAGTTCCTGCCCAAGCCCTATCGCTTGCGTCAGCTGGTTGAACTGCTCAAGCAGGACTGAAGGCGTACCGGCCTGCGTGGCCATGCTCAGCGCCAGGCCCGCTGCATGAACAGCAGCGCTGGCGTGGATGCAGTGTCCACCGGCTCGAAGCCGAGGGACCGGTACAACGCAACTGCGGCGGCATTGTCCCGATAGACCCGCAAGGTCAGCCGTTCAACGGCATCAGACTGGAACGCCTGCTCGATCAGCGCGTGTACCAACCTCCGCCCGAGACCGCAGCCCCGCGCCTGCGGGGCAACCAGCAGACGGCCCAGATGCATCGTACCCGGCTGGGTGCGCCAGGCCTGGCCGAAACCCACGCGCATGCCGTTTTCTGCCAGCAGCAGCCATCCCGGGCGTTCGCGCAGCTGCAATACGTTCTCGAACTGATCGGGTGGCAGTGGATAGGGCACGCCCGGCCCGGCCCAGCGCAACGTGGCTGCAGCCGAATCCAGCCACCCGGCGATGAGCACGTAGTCGTGGGGTTGCACGGGCTGCAGGCGGTGATCCATGGCGGCCGGTTCGCAGGGTGAGGCGCCAGCCTATCCGAGTGATCTTGCGGGCAGTGCACCCGGACGTGGCGCCGCGTACATGGTGACCCCGGGCCGATTCGAACGGGCGACCTTCGCCGTAGGAGGGCTTCCATTGCGACCTAAGATCAGTGATTTGCAGGTTTGATGGGGTCGCTGCTGGCGTTCGACCTGCGAAAGGACCCTGATCCTCTACTGCCCGGGGACCACGTGGGTGATTTGCGCATTTTCACCATCATCGTCCGTCCGCGACGCCAGAAAATCGGGGCAGAGTTCACTACGCAGCTGACCCAACAGACATTCATGTACTGCGGTTCACCACCAGCAGGATCGCCATAGCCTCTTCGGCGTTCGCTTGAAGAATCACCGCCGCGATCTCTTGGAGGCAGTCGCGTAGCGACTGCCTCCTTATCTGGCCGTGGCACAGATCATCGATAAATCAGAGCCAGATGTAGCCCATGATTCCTTCGTTTACCGGATACTTCACGCCTTCGCAGTTGGCATCCAATGTATCGAAGTGATCTGCCCAGTTGTTCGGTTTCAGACCACCGCGCATGCAGCGGTACAAGGGGACAGTGCCCGGGAGCTGCGCAGCCGCGATGTAACCCGTAATCGGCATGCCGTTCGTGGTCTTCATATGGCCTTCGCAATTCGGATCCATCGAAGAGAAGCTATCCAGCCAGTTGTTGTTGAGGCATGCGTACATTGTCACACTGCCTTCGAATGGATAGTAGGAGATGAAGCCCAAAGTGCCTTCCTTCCTGCCTGGATGCTGCATTCCACCCGGAGTGTTCAGCGGCCGCGCCGAGAAGGTGTCATCCCTACTGCGCCAACGCTCAAGTTCAACCAGCTGAACGCCCGCCGGCAAGTCCGCCGCCTGCGCATTGGCTTCTGCCAAGAGCTTGGGCGAGGCTCCCAGGTAATCCACCTCTTGGGCGGACGCGTTCACGGCCAAAGCTCCGGTCAATACGGCTGCTACAACGATCATCTTCTTCACATCTACTCCTTAGAGAATGGACATACAGATTTCCAGCGGGCGTCTTGCCCGCTCCTCGATTTTAGGACATGGAAATTTGCGTTACCGAGACCCGTATCGAATTTGACGTGCAAAAGAGCCGAGTTTTAGCGGTCGCTCGGCAATACCCCTAAGTGCACCAGCCACATCGGCAACTGCGGCAGGAACAGCAGTAGCGAGCAACACGCTTCGGCCAGGGCCACGATAAAGATCGCAGTGTTCTGCGGCCATATCGACGCATGGCAGGCGGAGGCGTCTTATCCTAATGGTCAACGTCTGCTGCGCCATGCAACCGAGAAACGAGCATCCAGTTTTGGCTCATCCTCTGAAGGCATTCGGCAGGCATCGTGCCTCGGCCCTGAGATGGCGAGTTGTAGTGGACGGGAAGATGCCGCACCACATGCGCGATCTCCTTCCCGGGACGGTCATCTACGGTATGTAGTGCGAGAGCAGGCGCCCCATCATCCGCCCTAAGAGGTGCCGACCATGACTGAGCGCCTGCGCACCGTTCAGCTGGTACCCCAACCGACACGGGAGAGGTCATTTTCGCGCTCGGCATCCTGCCATCCCGCTTGCCGGAAGTTCCTGGCCGCCTGCAACGTTCGCAGCATCGAGTCCACCGTGTTCGCGGAGTCAGGCAAGTGGCGCGAGGTGCTGCCGAACCGGTATGCGCGCTGGGCGCTTCGCCGCCTACCCATCTGCTATTGTCGCGCACAACGACATGCTTTCCGACTGGTTCGCCTCGGATGCCAAGCGTGTGGGAATCGGCGCTAGCCTCGACCGGCTGCGGCACACCTTCTGCGCCCACATGGTGATGGCCGGAGTTCCGTTGCGAAGGGTGCAGATTCTGGCCGGGCACGCTGATTACGCCACGACAGAGAAGTTCTATGCCCACCTGACGCCTGAGGGCGACGATGGCGCGGTGGCGGAGCCCAGGTACTGAGCAGGACCGCTGGGACCACTGGGACCAAATCCTGTGGATATGCGGGAAACAGTGGGAAATGCTCACCACTGAGTCTGCCTAAGCTATTGATTCTGGTGACCCCGGCCCGATTCGAACGGGCGACCTTCCCCTTAGGAGGGGGACGCTCTATCCAGCTGAGCTACGGGGCCATGCAGCAGGGAAGTTTACAGGCAACGTGCCCTGCCCTCCAAGCATTCATGTTCCACCCGGTTCCGCTGGCGCGTTGCACCATGGCCGGTCGGGGCGCTCTGCTACCATCGGCGATTCAGTTCATCGCGTCCCCCACCTGCCCGCGATGGCACCAAACAACGTAACGAAACACAGGAGTCTGCATGTCTTCCGAGCTGCTCAAGTCCCTTGGCCTGGACGCGATCAACGCTGGCACGTACCTGGGCAACGGGGAGTGGTCGAGCGCGACCAGCGGTGAGCTGATCACCCCGGTCAACCCGACCACCGGCGAGCCGATCGCGCAGGTCCGCGCCACCACCGAGGCCGAGTACGAGACCGTCGTCGCCCGCGCCCAGGAAGCCTTCAAGATCTGGCGTACCACGCCGGCCCCTCGCCGCGGTGAAGCCGTGCGCCTGTGCGGTGAAGCACTGCGCAGGCACAAGGACGCTCTGGGTTCGCTGGTTGCCCTGGAAATGGGCAAGAGCAAGCCGGAAGGCGATGGCGAGGTGCAGGAGATGATCGACATCGCCGATTTCGCCGTGGGCCAGAGCCGCATGCTGTACGGCTACACCATGCATTCCGAGCGCCCCGGCCACCGCATGTACGAGCAGTACCATCCGCTGGGCCTGGTCGGCATCATCTCGGCCTTCAACTTCCCGGTCGCGGTGTGGAGCTGGAATTCGTTCCTGGCGGCGATCTGTGGCGACGTGTGCATCTGGAAGCCGTCCAACAAGACGCCGCTGACCGCCATCGCCTCGCTGAAGATCTGCAACGACGCCCTGCGCGAAGCGGGCTTCCCGGACATCTTCTTCCTGATCAACGATGCCGGCACCGTGCTGTCGGAAAAGATGGTCGATGACCGCCGCGTGCCGCTGATCAGCTTCACCGGCTCGACCCAGGTCGGCCGCACCGTCAACGAAAAGGTCGCACGCCGCCTCGGCCGCTGCCTGCTGGAGCTCGGCGGCAACAACGCGATCATCCTGGACGAAACCGCCGACCTGAAGCTGGCCGTGCCGGGCATCGTGTTCGGCGCCGTGGGTACCGCCGGCCAGCGCTGCACCACCACCCGCCGCCTGATCGTGCACCGCTCGATCTACGCCGACGTGCTGGCCACCCTGGTCAAGGCCTACAAGCAGGTGGAAGGCAAGATCGGCGACCCGACCGATGCCGCCAACCTGATGGGCCCGCTGAACAGCGAAGGCGCCGTGCAGCAGTTCCTCGATGCCATCGCCCAGGCCAAGGCAGCTGGCGGCACCATCGAGACCGGCGGCACCCGCATCGACCGCGCCGGCAACTTCGTGCTGCCTGCAATCGTCACGGGCCTGAAGAACAGCGACGCCGTGGTCCAGCACGAGACCTTCGCACCGATCCTGTACGTGATGCCGTACGACACCCTCGACGAAGCCATCGACATGCAGAACGGCGTGCCGCAGGGCCTGTCGTCCTCGATCTTCACCCAGAACCTGAAGACCGCCGAGAAGTTCCTGTCGGCCGCCGGCAGCGACTGCGGCATCGCCAACATCAACATCGGCACGTCCGGTGCGGAGATCGGCGGCGCCTTCGGTGGCGAGAAGGACACCGGCGGTGGCCGCGAGTCCGGTTCGGATGCCTGGAAGGTCTACATGCGCCGCCAGACCAACACCATCAACTATTCGGATTCGCTGCCGCTGGCGCAGGGCATCAAGTTCGACCTGTGATGGCAAACGACGCGGACACGTCTGTGGGTCAGAGTCCCTCCGGGGATCTGACCCATGCCCAGGGTCGGATCCCCGCAGGGGCTCCGATCCTCGATTTCAGCGGCCGCCGCGTGCTCGTTGCCGGCGGCAGCAAGGGCATTGGTCGTGAAATGGCACTGGCCTTTGCTGGTGCCGGTGCGCAGGTCTCGGTCTGCGCGCGCGGCCAGGCCGGCCTGGAGGCCCTGTGCGCTGACGCACAGGCGCAGGGAACGCCATTGCATGCGTTTTCCACCGATCTGGCCGACATCGGCCAGATCCAGGCCTGGCTGCAGGCCGCCGCCGATGCCTTCGGCGGCATCGATGTGCTCGTCAACAATGCCACCGGCTACGGCATGGCCGACAATGAGGAGGGCTGGGCCGCCAGCCTGCAGATCGACCTGATGGCGGCCGTGCGCGCCTCGCGCCTGGTCCTGCCCTGGCTGCGCGCGTCCGGCGATGCCTGCATCCTCAATCTGTCGTCGATTGCCGCGCAGCAGCCGCGTCCCGGCGGCGCGCCCTACGCCGCTGCCAAGGCCGCGCTTTCGCACTACACCACCTCGCAGGCGCTGGCGCTGGCCAAGGACCGGATCCGGGTCAACGCCATCGCACCGGGCTCGATCGAGTTCGATGACGGGCTCTGGGACCGTCGCCGCATCGAGGATCCAGCGCTGTACCACGGCACCCTGGCGAAGATCCCGTTCGGCCGCTTCGGCCATCCGCGCGAGATTGCCGACGCCGCCCTGTTCCTGTGCTCGCCACTGGCGCGCTGGGTTACCGGCAGCGTGCTCAACGTGGATGGCGGCCAGGTGTTGATGGGCTGAATTTGTAAAGCCGAGCCCATGCTGGGCTTGCACGCAAGACGCGGTCGATCCCGCATCAGCCCAAGGGGGCAGCCGAGCATGGGCTTGGCTCTACAGGGCACTGCCCATGGGATTGCCCGGGCAGAGGCACTATCATGTGCACACTGCCAAGGAGGACCCGATGAGCGTGGCACCCCGACAGACAAGCGCCCTGGCCGTGGTCAGCCTGGTCATGGGCATCGCCAGCTGGACCGTCCTGCCCTTCGTGGCCAGCATCGTCGCCATCATCACCGGCCACATGGCCCGCGCCGAGATCCGCCGCCGCCCGCATGAACTGGAAGGCGACGGCCTGGCCGTTACCGGCCTGGTGCTGGGCTGGGTCATGGTCGGCGCCGTGCTTGCCGCCATCCTGGTCTTCATCCTGTTCTTCGGCGGCCTGGCATGGCTGGCGGCGGTGTCGAACTGACGCCATGACCGCCTCCGACAGCACTGAACGCTTCAGCAGCCGCGTCGCCGACTACGTCCGCTACCGGCCCGATTATCCGCCCGCCCTGTTGGAGTGGCTGCATGGCCCGATGGGCGTCAGCCGCAAGGCCGTGGTCGCCGACATCGGCGCCGGCACCGGTATTTCCAGTCGCCTGTTCCTGGCCAGCGGCCATCCAGTAGTCGCGGTTGAACCCAACGCCGTCATGCGGGGCGCGGCCGCGGAATGGCTGGCACCGCAGTACCCGCAGTTCCGTGCGGTGGACGGCCGCGCCGAGGCCACCACACTGGACGATGCCAGCATCGATCTGGTCAGCGTCGCGCAGGCCTTCCACTGGTTCGACACCGTCGCGGTGCGCGCCGAGTGGCAGCGCATCCTGCGCCCCGGTGGCCAGGCACTGATCTACTGGAACTCGCGCCTGCTCGATGCCAGCCCGTTCCTGATCGGCTACGAACAGTTGCTGCTGGACTACGGCACCGACTACACCGCTGTGGCCGAGCGCTACCAGGACGATGCCACCATGCAGGCCTGGTTCGGCCCCGGCCTGCGCGGCAGGGTGGAGCTGCCGAACGTGCAGCATCTGGACTTCGACGCCCTGCGCGGGCGCCTGCTGTCCTCCTCCTACGCACCCCAATCCGGTCATCCTCGCCACGCGGCGATGATCGACGCTTTGCAGGACCTGTTCGCCGCCCATGCGGTGGACGGCCAGGTCGCTTTTGAATATCGAACCCGAGCCTTCCTCGGCACGCTGGACTGAACCGACGCATGTATTCGCTTGCCCGCCCCTTCCTGTTCTCGCTCGACGCCGAGCGCGCCCACGGCCTCGGCCTGTCCGCACTGGACCTGGCCTATCGCACCGGCACCACGCCGCTGCTGGCCGCACGCATCGCGCCGATGCCCAGCACGGTGTTCGGGCTGACCTTCCCCAATCCGGTCGGCCTGGCCGCCGGCCTGGACAAGAACGGCGAGCACATCGATGCACTGTTCGCGCTCGGCTTTGGCTTCATCGAAATCGGCACCATCACCCCGCGCCCGCAGGTCGGCAATCCGCAACCGCGCCTGTTCCGCCTGCCGGAACACAACGCGATCATCAACCGCATGGGCTTCAACAATGCGGGCGTGGACGCGCTGGTGCGCAACGTCGAGCGCGCGCGCAACCGCCGCGGCCTGCTCGGCATCAACATCGGCAAGAACAAGGACACCCCCAACGAACAGGCCGTGGACGATTACATCGCCTGCCTGGACAAGGTGTACCCGCTGGCCGATTACATCACCGTCAACATCTCCTCGCCCAACACCGCCGGCCTGCGTGAGCTGCAGGAAGAGACCGCGCTGCGCCAGCTGGTCAGCCAGCTGCGCGACCGCCAGGAAGACCTTGCTGCCCGCCACGGCCGACGCGTGCCGATGCTGGTGAAGGTGGCGCCGGACCTCAGCGAACGCGATATCGACGCCGCCGCCCGCGTGCTGGGCGAACTGCAGGTGGACGGCGTGATCGCCACCAACACCACCATCGACCACAGCAAGGTGGCCGGCGACCCGCTGGCCAATGAGGCTGGCGGCCTGTCCGGTGCACCGGTGCTGGAGCAGTCCACCCTGGTGCTGCGCCGCCTGCGCGCGCGCCTGCCCGAATCGGTGCCGCTGGTCGGCGTCGGCGGCATCCTGTCCGGCGCCGATGCGGTAGCCAAGATGGCGGCCGGTGCCGCACTGGTGCAGTGCTACAGCGGCCTGATCTTCCGTGGACCGGCGCTGGTTTCCGAATGCGTGGAGGCGATCCGTCGCCGCCGTGAAGCGCCGAGCCGCGGCGCGGTGGCTCCGCTGTGAGCGCGCCCATGGATACCATCGACGGCAACGCCCCGCTGCGCTGGACGCTCACCCGCAATGCGCCGCTGCAGGCGCTGAATACCTTCCATGTGCAGGCCAGCGCCGCGCAGCTGCTGGAACTGCACGATGCCGCGCTGCTGCCGGACGTGCTGGCATTGCCCGAGGTGGCCAGCGGCCCGCTGCTGGTGCTGGGCAGCGGCAGCAACGTTCTGATCGCCGAGGACCTGCCCGGCACCGTGCTGGTGTTCGGCAACCGTGACATCAGTTTCCTTGAACACCGCGCCGACCATGCGGTGATCCGTGCCGGTGCCGGCGTGCCGTGGCATGGCCTGGTGATGTGGTCGCTGCAGGAAGGCCTGTCTGGCCTCGAAAACCTGGCCCTGATTCCCGGCACGGCCGGTGCCGCGCCGATCCAGAACATCGGTGCCTATGGCGCGCAGGTCGGCGAGTTCATCCAGGCGGTCGAAGCGTGGGACTGCCAGGAGCAGGCCTGGGTGCGGCTGGACAACGAACAGTGTGGCTTCGCCTACCGCGACAGCGTGTTCAAGCAGCAACCCGATCGCTATCTGATCACCGCCATCGAACTGAAGCTGCCACTGCTGCATGATCTGCGCATGGACTACGCCGGCATCCGCGAGGAATTGCAGGCACAGGGCGTGGAGCTGCCGAGCGCAGTGGACGTGGCCAATGCCGTGATCGCGATCCGCCGCCGCAAGCTGCCCGACCCGGATGTACTGGGAAACGCCGGCAGCTTCTTCAAGAACCCGGTACTGCCGCTGGAACAGGTCGACGTGCTGCTGCAGCATTTCCCCGACCTGCCGGTGTTCCCGGCCGAGCAGGACGACAAGCGCAAGGTCTCCGCTGCCTGGATGATCGAATCCTGCGGCTGGAAGGGCTTCCGCGAAGGTGATGCCGGCGTGGCGCCAAGCCACGCGCTGGTGCTGGTCAACCACGGCAATGCCAGCGGTGCTGAGCTGCTGGCGCTGGCGCGCCGCATTTCGGCCTCGGTGCTGGAGAAGTTCGGCGTGCCGATCGAACCGGAGCCCCGCCTGCTCGGCGCTCAGTGGTGAACACCCCCGCCCTTTCCCCAAGCGCCCCGATGCGGGCGGCGCTGCTGATGCTTGGCAGCACGATGGCATTCGGCCTGATGGCGGTCGCGATCCGCTACGCCACCCGGTACGTGCCAACCCAGGAAGTGGCGTTCTTCCGCAATGCCTTCGGCTTGCTGGCGTTGCTGCCGATGCTGCTGCGGCCGGGCCGTGCTCCGCTGAAGACGCAACAGCTGCCGCGCTATTTCGTGCGCAGTGCGATTGGCCTGGGCTCGATGCTGTGCGCGTTCTGGGCACTGGGCCACCTGCCGTTGGCGCAGGCGGTGTCGCTGTCGTACTCCACGCCGCTGTTCGTCACGATTGCCGCCGTGCTGTGGCTGGGTGAAACCGTGCGCGTGCGCCGCTGGGCCGCGGTCGTGGTCGGCTTCATCGGTGTGCTGGTGATCGTGCGACCCGGTACCGCCGGCTTCACCGCGGGCAGCCTGGTCGCCGTGGCCGCAGCGGTGCTCAGTTCGCTGGTGGCGATCCAGATCAAGCAGCTGACCCGCGTCGACAGCGCCGATACCGTGGTGCTCTACACCTACGTGTTCTGGGTGCCGCTGTCGCTGGTTCCGGCGCTGTTCGTCTGGGTCTGGCCGAGCGGCATGGCCTGGCTGTGGCTGCTGGCCACCGGCGTGCTCGGCACCATCGGCCAGCTGTTGTGGACGCGGGCGCTGCGCCTGGGTGAAGTCTCGGCGCTGACCCCGATCAGCTTCCTGCAGCTGCCGCTGGTAACGCTGTTCGGCTGGCTGCTGTTCAACGAAAGCGTGGACCGCTGGACGATCATCGGCGCCGGCATCATCCTCGCCGCCAACGCCTACATTGCCCACCGCGAGGCCGTACTTTCGCGCCGCGCCGCCAGCGCAGCCGCCTCGTCAGCGGCGAAGCCCGCCGAGTAGATCCGCGCCACGCGTGGATGACGCTGCACTCCTCTGTAGAGCCGAGCCTACGCTCGGCTGCTCTTCTCGCCTCCACCGTTGACTGAGCGCGCAGGGTTCATCCACGCATGGCGTGGATCTACAGCGCGCGATACACCCGCTCGGCCGCGTCGAACACATTGCCCGGGGCGAACTGTTCGCTGAGGAAATGCAGCGACTGCCGGCGCAGCTGCGGCGACCGGTCCTCTCCATCGCTGCCCAGCAGGACCTGCTGGAACTCGATCAGGTCCTGCAGGATGCGCCAGTGACGGTACCAGGCGATCCAGCGAGGGTCGCCGCGGTCACCGCCATAGCCCTCCTCGAATCCCACCGGGTTCTCGCGGCCCCAGCGCCCGCCGACAGCGCCACCGATGAACATCAGGTCGCGCTCGCGCGGTGCCAGCGACAGGCCATCCCAGTCGATCAGGTGCAGGCCGCCGTCATTGCCCATCAGCAGATTGCCGGCATGAAGGTCGGTGTGGCACAGGTGCAGCCGCACCGGCACATCCTGCAACGCCGCGTGCAGCTGCAGTGCCTGCGCGTGCAGCGCCGCGATGCGCGCGTGCTGCTGGTCCCAGACGGAGACGAAGGCACGGCCCAGCCCATCCTTGGCAGCCGCCAGGCCTTCGCCGGCCAGCCACTGCCCGACGGTCTCCAGTGCCGCGGTTTCCATCCGGATGCTCGGCAGCGCTTCCTGCAGCGCCGGTGGCGGGCACGCCTCGTGCAGGCGCCGCAGCACCTCGCCCAACCGTTGCCATTGCGTGCGGCTCAATGCCGCCTCGAAACCGGACTGGCCTTCCACATACGGGAACAGGGTGAACTGCAGGCCCCAGCGCTGCACCGATGCCCCGCCGGCCAGCGCCGGCCAGGGCGCAACGATTTCCTCGATCCCCAGCGTGCCGCGCAGCCAATGCAGGGTGTCCCAGACGGCTGGGGCCACCTGGTAGCTGCGGCATTTCAACCACCACTGCCCGCGCCGTGCATCGATGCGATACACGCTGGCGTTGGCATCGGCGCCAACCGGGCGTGGCACCACAGCGGTCGCGGTGATGCCATAGGACTGCTGGAGGACTTCGCCGAGATGCTGCGCCGAAGCGGATGACATGGATGCAAGCGGAAAGTGTTATCTGCGACAACTATCGCAGATGTGCCCGCCACGACACAGACATGTCCGTCACAACATCGTGCCCGCGCGACCAACGTGCTAGCCGGCGACGCGTCGCATCACTGCTTCCAATGGCCCCCGCGTGAACCGCCACGACCACAGCCACGCTGCGCCCGTGGCCAGCATCAGGAACAACAGCGCCCACAGCAGCACGGTCGGTAGCGACGCGCTGCCATCGAGCAGGCCCAACCATTCCAGCGTCCCCATGCCCAGCAGGATGTGGCCGACGTACAGGGTCAGGGTCATTCGCCCTGCTGCAGCCAGCGGTTCCAGCCAATCCCCCGGATACCGGCGGCTGACCCAGAGGCATGCGGCAATCGCGCTGCAGGCTGCGCCCGCACCGGTCAACACGTAGGCCGGTCCCGGCGGCATCGGCTGCGTTCCCAGCCACGGCTGCCAGGGCGTTCCCTGTGCAAGGTGCTGCACGGCCTGGCCTGCGCCGATCAGCAGCAGGCCCACCAGCAGCAACGCACGCTGCACCCGCGGTTGTGACAACGGCAGGTGCGCCAGCAGCATGCCCAGCAGGAAGAAGCACATCCAGGGCAGCAAGGGATGGAAGCCGTTGAACAACAGGTTGCGCGCGGCACCCGGCCATTGCCAGAGACCGGCATATTCCAGCGTCTGCCAGTTCCAGCCCTGGCTGTAATTCCAGTGCAGCAGTGCCCAGAACGACCCGGCCGCGAGGCCGGCGATGCTGGCCAGCAGCACCCGTGGCGACGCACGCAGCCACAGCACCGCCAGCGCGAAATACACCGCGTAGTAGTGCAGGATGTCGGCCGGGAACAGGGTCAGGTTGAGCAGGCCCAGCACCAGCAGGAACAGCGCGCGCCGGCAGGTCTGCGCGCTGGCCGGCATCCAGCCAAGGCGCTGCGTGGCCAGTACCAGGCCAAGTCCGGCCAGGGTGACGAAGGTCGCAGAGGCCTTGCCTTCCAGCAGATGGAAGAAGCCGGCCAGCCAACCCTCACCCTCTGCCGGCACGGCCATCGCCAGGCGGAAGTTGACCAGCACCATGCCGGCCAAGGCCAGGTAACGCGCCAGATCAACGCCGAGCAATCGCCGCTCAACCGCGCTCATGCGCGTGCACCGAGCAGCAGCGCGAGCAGGCCAGGGTCCAGCGGAGCCTCATCGGTGCCACCGGCTTCGCCCAGCCCCCGGCGCAGCGCATCGCTTTCGATGGCATCCAGCAGCACCTGCGCCTGCAGTGCCGGGGCCAGTACGGGACGCCGGCGTTCACGCTGTGCCACCTGCTGCAGGGCTTCGGCCAGCACAGCCTGCAATTGCCTGCGATTGGCCGCAAATGCCTCGGCCACGGCCCGATTGCGTGCGCTCTCGGCCAGCACTTCGACGGCGAGCGTCGCCCATTCCGGCTGGCTGCACAGTGCGTGGAAGTCCTGCAGGAACGCCAGCACCTGCGTGCGATCACCGTCGGCCGCGGCCAGCCGCTGCAGCAACGGCGCCAGTTCCTCGCTTTCGGCCACGGCCACTGCAAGGATGATCGCTTCCTTGCCGGGGAAGTGGTTGTAGAGATTGCCCAGGCTGACGCCGGCCGCCTGCGCGATGTCACGCATGCTGGTCTGGTGGAATCCCTTGGCGAGGAAGCACTGCAGGGCGGCCTGCAGGATCTGCTCGATGCGTTGCGCGTTGCGGTCGGCTCGGTTCATGGCGCCAATAGTGAACGAACGTTCGTCCAACTTGAAGATGGCAACCCGTTCATCAGCGAGCTCCGTTCAGCCGGCCCTTGACCTCAACTGCGGTTGAGGCCCGATGCTGCGCGGCCCGTTCCAAGCCCAAACCGGAGAGACTTCATGCCACGGATGATCACCGCCCTGCTCGACAGCCGCCTGCTGTGGTTCCTGGCCCGACTGCTGCTGGCGGTGGTGTTCCTGTCATCGGGTCTGGCCAAGCTGCTGGCGTGGGACAACAGCGTGGCCGAAATGCAGGCGGCCGGGCTGCAACCGCCTGTGCTGTTCAACCTCGCCAGCGCCGTGCTGCTGCTGGGTGGCTCACTGTGCCTGCTGCTTGATCGCCTGCTCTGGCTGGGCAGCGGCGCGCTGGCGGTATTCATGCTGCTGACCATCGCCATCGTGCATGCCTTCTGGACCAAGCACGGCACGGAACAGCAGCTGGCCCTGTTCTTCGCACTGGAACACCTGAGCGTGGTCGGTGGCCTGATCTGCGCGGCCATCGCCAGCCGCGCGCGGGCTCAGAAGAACTCGTCGAGCAGCCGATAGAAAGCCAACCGGCGCTCGTCGGCCACAGCGCCGTAGCGTTGGAACAACGGTGTGACCCAGCGCGTATCACCGAAGTTGTGGACCAGGCTGCGCGCGGCCAGCGCCAGGTCCTGGTAACGGTCGGCCACGCCCAGTCGCCCACAGTCGATGAACCCGCTGAAACGCCCCTCGGCCACCATCAGATTCGGAAGGCAGGCATCGCCATGACTGACCACCAGATCTTCATGATCGGGCCGTGTGCTGCACAGTTGGGCGAAGACCTGCTGTGGACTCTGTCCCAGGCGTTCGTCATCGAAGTCATCGGCGTCCACGCGCCCCGCCTCGACCCGTGCCTGCGCGGCCGGCAGGCGCGAGGCCAGCCGCTGATCGAACGGACAGGCTGCTACCGGCAACGCATGCAGCCCGCGCAGCGCGTCGGCCAGTATCTCCACCCGTTGCTGCGGCGCGAGTTCCGGCGACGAGGCCAGATCGCGGCCAGGCAGCGCGCTCATCAGCAACCAGCGCCGGCCCGTTTCTTCGGCCGTGGCAATCACCGTTGGCGCCGGTTGTCCCTGTGCCTGCAACCAGCGCAGCCGCGCGATCTCATCGCCCAGCTCACTGAAGGCGTCGATCAGTTCCGACTTGAGAAAGGCATCGGGGCGGCCCTGCCGCAGCACGCGGGCAACGTCGGCCCGCGAAACACCCATCGACTGCCGCTCGATGCGCGCATCCGCCAACGCCTTCTGCCACGCCAACGGCAGCGGCATGCCATCAGGGGTGGCGTTGTGCTCGTCCATGCCAGGAGATTCCTGTTGCCGGTGACCCTACGCATTCTCGCTCATGCTGGCGCACATCGCCCCGCGTGCGGGAGGCAGCCTGAGCGAGCTGACCGGGCCGTCGGCGGCCACTGCGTCCCAGCGCATGCAGCAGCGACGGCTGCTGCCACGGCACCGGTGCCAGTTCGACGACACGGCCTCGACCCTTACCGCCGAACGCGGCGGCCTGCGCGCGTTCGCCAAGTGGAGCACCGTTCTGGCAGCCGATCGTGGCTGCCGCAGTACAACGAGGAAGCAATATGAAATTAATGGTCATCGGCGCCAGCAAAGGCCTGGGACGCGCGTTCGTGGAAGGCCTCTGTGCCAAGGGTGACACTGTGATTGGCGTCTCGCGCAACCGCCCGTGCGGCATCGCCTGCCCTGACGGCGTCACCCTTCAGTGGATCGAAGCAGACCTGTCCCGGCCGACCGTGGCTGCCGACCACATCGCAGCGCAGGCACCGGCCGATATCGATGTGCTGATCCACAACCTGGGCATCTGGGAAGACAAGGCCTTCAGCGGCGAGTACGCCTTCCTCGATGAAAGCGACGCTGCACTCACGAAGCTGGTCGACGTCAACATCACCGCGACCCTTGTACTGCTGCAACGCCTGCTGCCCCGCGTACTGAGCGCAGCGCGCCCGCAGCTGGTGCTGACCGGTTCGACCTCGGCCCTGCCTCGCAGCGGCCGCCCGGAAGTGGCGTTCGGCGCCTCGAAGTTCGCCCTCAACGGCATCGCCGATGCGCTGCGCGAGGGCTTCCGCGATCGCCGGCTGGCGGTGACCAGCCTGCAGTTGGGCTACCTCAACACCGATGACGCCTTGTCGGTGCCGGTGGCCGAGGCCGCAGCGCGCGGCGACGGTGAGCAGGTGCCGGTCCACGATGTCGTGGCCATGGTAAGCGCCCTGTTGCAGCTGTCATCCTCCGGCTTCGTGCGCGAACTGGTGCTGCCCGCCATCGCCGACCCGCGCTACTGACCTTGCCGGCCGCCGCAGAGCACCCTCAGTGGCCGCGCGCGCGGTCGTGGTTTACCCTGCTGGTCACTGGCCGTCGGTCACAGGCGGGAACCTGCTATGGATGCGCTTTCACGGGTCTCGGCCCAGGTCCTGGACAGCGCCCTGCCCAGCCTGCCGCTGTATCTGCTGCAGGCCACGGCAGTGATCGGCATGATCGGCGTGCTGCTGATCGCCACCCGTCGCGCCGGGCACGCCATAGAAGGCCGTCGCCTGTATATCGGCGTAGCGCTGGGCCTGATCTACCTGTTCAATTCCTGGTTCGTGGCCCGTTATTCCCAGGGTGTCGTCAAACTGCACCTGGGCTTCGACATCCTGCTGGTCAGTGGCCTGCTGGGCGGCTGGCGCGGCGGCCTGGCCTGCCTGGCTGCCGCCCTGCTGGCCCGCTACCAGTTCGTCGGTATCCCGTTCTTCCTGCCTGCCAGCCTCGAGGCCGTGTTGCAGATGGTGGCGGGCGTCTGGCTGCGCAGGCACCTGTACCCGCGCATGCTCAACGAGCTCTCGCCGCGCATGATCCTGCAGGCATGGTCCGTGCGCATCGGGGTAACCGCTCTGGGTTTGGCGCTGGGTGTGGCGATCATTGGCGCCGATCAACTGCCGGTGGCCGAGCTGGCGATCCAGCGCGTGCTGGCACTGCCGGTCTCGCTGCTCGTGCTCGGCGCCGTATTCGCGCTGGTCTACAACGATGCCCAGATCGATGCGCAACGCCAGCGCGAACAGGCCTGGCTGCGCATCGATCCGATCAGCGGGCTGCCCAACATGCGTGCGCTCGGTGAACGCCTGCAGCAGTACTGGCGGGATAACGACGGCACCGGCAAGGCCTGCCTGATCGTGGCCGAGATGGGCAACCTGCGCGATCTGCGCCTGCGCTACGGGCCGTTGCAGGACAACGGCCTGTGGCAGCGCGACAGCACCGAAGAGGTGCATCGGTTGCTGCCCTCGCTGCCGGCTGCGCAGCTGGAGATCTACCAGTTCGGTGATGCCGCGCTGGCGATCCTGGTGCGCGGCCTGACCTTGTCCACACTGCGCACGCAACCGCCGATCACCGAGCTGGCCAGCAACCTGGCTGATCGGGTCGGCCGCGATTGGCCGGGCTTCCGGCCGCTGTTCCGCTGCGCAGTGGTTGAATTGAAGCCCCCTGCTGATGCCGACGAAGGACATCTTCCGTTCCGCGCCATCACCGTGGCACTGAGCGCGATCGAGTCGGGCGTGGTGTTTTTCGATGACCCGATCCAGCGCGACAGCGAGATCGACGCCCTGATCGAGGTTGCCCTTGAGCACTGGCTGCAGCAGGGCAATGCGCCGCTGTGCTACCAGCCCAAGCATCGCCTGCAGGACCGCCAACTGGTCGGCGCCGAAGCACTGCTGCGCATGCGCGACGGCGAAGGCCGGCCGATTGCCCCGATGCGGGTGATCTCGCTGCTGCGCCGGCAGGGGCGGCTGGCAGACCTGGAATGGGCCACGCTGCGGTCGGCGGTGCACTTCCTGCAGCACTGCCGGCGGGACGGCGCGGCGCTGACCATTGCAGTCAATGTTTCAGCCGAATCGCTGCGCCTGCCCGACTTCGGCCTGCGCCTGCAGGAGTTGCTGCAGCTGCATGACATCCCCGGTGCGATGCTGCGCCTGGAGATCGTCGAATGGACCGAAATCGTCGAGCGCGACGTGGTCGATGCCAACTTCGCACAGCTGCTGGCAGCCGGGGTCACCCTGTCGCTGGATGATTTCGGCGCCGGCTATTCAACCCTGATCCTGCTTTCGCAGCTGGCCATCGCCGAGGTCAAGATCGAGCAGGCGCTGATCGCCACGCTGTCCGACGCCAAGTCGCAGTCGATCGTGCGCTTCATCGTCGAGGTCGCGCACCGCTGCGGCGCGATCGTGGTGGCCGAGGGTACCGAGACCCTGGCCCAGGAACAGAAGCTGCGCGCACTCGGGGTGGATGTCGGCCAGGGCTACCTGTACTCGGCGGCGCTGCCGGCCGACGAGTTCCGTCGCTTCGCAGCCGGCTAGACCGCGTAGAACCCCAGGAACATCGCCACCGCCGATTCGGCCACGCGCGCACGTTCCTGCGCGGTCAACGGTGGCTGCCCCATCGTGACCTGCGGCCAGAACGCGAAGCTCTTCACCAGCCCATGCAACTGGGCGCCGGCAAAGTCCGGATCCACCTCGCGCAGGCGGCCATCGGCAATTGCTGCGCGGATCCAGGCACTCTCGCCGCTTTCCTTCTCGCCCATGCGGCAGACGATGGCCTGCGCGCGCTCCGGTGAATGGATGATCTCGGCCATCGCGACCCGCGCCAGATCGATGAAATTCCCATCGCTGAGCAGGTCCAGCTTCTGGCCCAGCAACTGCAGCAACTGCGTCTGCAGCGGCTGGTCGGCGCGGTATGGCAGTGCGTCGCTGGCCACGCTGCGCTCCCACAGCTCCTCCAGGATCATCGAGAACAGTGCTTCCTTGCTCGGGAAATGGTTGTAGACGGTGCGCTTGGAGACCCCCGCCGCCTCGGCGATGCGGTCCATGCTGGTCGCCTCGTAGCCCGATGCACGGAACTCCTCCACCGCCGCGCGCACGATGGCGTCACGTTTGCGGTCGGTCAGGCGTTGCGGGGCACGGGACATGGCGGAACCGGATAACTGAACGGATGCCTCCATTTTACACTCGACAGTGTACTTTTGAAAAACACGAAACTACACTGTGCAGTGTACTCAGCGGACGTCACCCATGAAGCGCCTGCTCCTTGTCCTCCTGCTCGGAATCCTCGCCGTGACCGCCTACACCTTCTGCAAGTCCTGGTCCCTTCCCGACTTCCCCGATTCGCCGCAGTACCGTGATGGCAAGTTCCGCAATGCCCTGCCCCGTCCGGCGATGGGCCTGCGCGACGGCGCGGAGATCTGGTGGACGTTCCTGTTCAACAAGCCCAAGGGCACCGTGCCCGCGCACCCGATTCCGGTGAAGCCGCTGGACCGCGCCACGCTGGACGCCGCACCGGATCGCAGCCTGTTCCGGCTGGGGCACTCCACGATCCTGCTGAAGCTGCGTGGCCAGTACTGGCTGACCGATCCGGTGTTCTCCGAGCGGGCCTCGCCGGTGCAGTGGATGGGGCCGGCACGCTTCCATGCACCGCCGATCAGCATCGACGCGCTGCCGCCGATCGCCGGTGTGATCCTCTCGCACAACCACTATGACCACCTGGACCATGCCGCGGTCATGCAGCTGGCCGGCAAGACCGCGCGCTTCATTGCACCGCTCGGCGTCGGCGACCAGCTGGTCGCGTGGGGGGTGGATGCGCGCAAGGTCGAGCAGCTGGACTGGTGGCAATCCACCGAAGCCAACGGCCTGCGCCTGACCGCGACCCCGGGCCAGCACTTCTCCGGCCGCGGGCTGGGTGACAGCGACCGCAGCCTTTGGGCGTCGTGGGTGATCCAGGACGGTGACTTCCGCATTTTCTTCAGCGGCGACACCGGCTACTTCGACGGCTTCAAGGCCATCGGCGAGAAATACGGTCCGTTCGACCTGACCATGATCGAGACCGGCGCCTATGATCCGCGCTGGGCATTCGTGCACATGCAACCGGAACAGACGCTGCAGGCGCACCTGGACCTGCGCGGCAAGTGGCTGCTGCCGATCCACAACGGCACCTTCGATCTTGCCCTGCATGCATGGCAGCAGCCGTTCGAGCGCATCACCGCATTGGCGGCCGCAAAAAATGTACCGGTGGCCACGCCGATGATGGGCGAAGCGCTGGACATGCAGGCACCGCAGGCGGGTACGCGCTGGTGGGAGACGGTGGAGTTGTAACCGGCGTGACGGGGCGTCATGTATCCCAAGGCCCTGTAGAGCCGAGCCATGCTCGGCTGCTTCTGAAACGTGTTCAGTGGAAGTCAAGCAGGCTCAGCTCTGGCGAAACTGCAGGTAGAGACGCTGGCAGCATTGCTGACATCAAAATGCACCGCTATCAACTCGGCTTCCGGGAGCGCCTTCTGGACCTGCGCGCATGTGTCACGCACGACATCGTTTGCGGCCGTTCCCTCTCGCCAGAATCGCAACGCCAAGATGCCCGGCAAACCGCTGCCCAGCAATGCATCGTCACATCCCGACTCTGCAAGACATCGCTCAAATGCACTGAGATCTTCTCCGGTATCGGGCACCCGATACATCAGCGTGAAGCTGAATTCCATCATCAATCCATTTCAGACCTGAGGTCGCTATCAATCAGCGTATGACCTAGCCGGCAGGCGTCCAGAGCCACATGCGTCAGTCCCATCGATGAATCGTGACTCAAGCCCACGAAGGAGGCGACCGGGGATCATCCGCAACCTATTGCAGCGCGTCATGTAACCGATTACATCCCTTGCTAGCGTAGCGCTCGCCCGATACCGGCAGAACCTGCGAGGCTGTACGTAATGACATTGCGCGCCGAACGCCCCAAGCTCTCCCGCTCAGCCATTCCATGGCGAGCTGCCGCCACCCTGCTGTTGGCCGCCCTGGCCTCCAGCGCACAGGCACAGCCCCTTCCCCCGCGCAGCCAATGGCAGGCCAGCAGTTCCTCCCAGCAGGTGCCGGCGATGGCGATCAGCCACCTGATCGACGGCAACCCGAAGACCGTTACCGGCGGTGCATTCAGTCCGGGCCACTGGTTCCAGATCGATCTCGGCACGCCTGCAACGCTGGCCGGCGCGCGCCTCACCTGGGATGTCTCCAATCCGGAAGGCTATTCGCTGCAGACCTCACTGGACGGCAGGCAGTGGCAGACCGCGTACACGATGGCCGATTCGCTGGGCGACGTGGAAACGCTGTACTTCGCGCCGCGCCAGGCGCGCTACCTGCGGCTGGCCAGCCCGCAGCGCACTTCCGATTGGGGCGTGTCGATCTTCGAGATGGAGCCGCTGGACAGCACGCTCGGCGCACGCATCAGCGGTATCGATGCAACGCAGGCAGCGGCGCTGTGGCTGGGCGGCGCTGCCGTCGCGATTCCCGTCGGGAAGCCAGGCGCCCATGCGCTCGAGATCACGCTGCCGCAGGCCCAATCAACGGCTGGCCTGGTGGTCGACTGGGCCGATGGCGCACGAGGCGCCGCCCGACTACAGGCGCAGGATGCACAGGGCCGTTGGCAGGACCTCGCACACGATGCACAGGCGGCCAGTCACCGGCAAAGCTGGCTGGCCGCCACTGCAGCACAACCATTGCGTGCTTTCCGCCTGAGCGTGGACGGCGCTGCGCCGCAGATCGCACGCCTGCGCCTGCTCGGTCCGAAAGCCGTGATGACGCCGATGAAGCAGTATCAGATCGTCGCCAGCGGCGCCCAGCGCGCATTGTTCCCGGCCTCGCTGCAGATGCAGCAGACCTACTGGACGGCCGTGGGTGTGCATGCAGGACGACAGAAGTCGATCTTCGATGAGTACGGCAACCTGGAAGCCTTCAAGGGCGCACCGCTGGTGCAGCCCATCTGGCGCAATGCCGATGGCCAAACCGCCGGCGCCGCCGGGCAGGCCATGCAGCATGCCCTGCGCGACGGCTGGAAGCCGATGCCCTCCGCCACCTGGTCACCGCAACCCGGCCTGCAGCTGCGCAGTGAAGTATTCGCCATCGAGCGCGATGGCCAGCCGGTGACCTTCCTGCGGCATCGCCTGCAGAACACGGGAAGCACGAAGATCGAAGGCACGCTCAGCCTGGTCGTGCGCCCGATGCAGATGAATCCGCCATGGCAGAACGGCGGGCTGTCCCCGATCCGCGAGGTGACCATCGACGGGCAGGCCCTGCGTATCAATGGGCGCACGCTGCTGCAGTCGCTCACGCCGGTGGCTGCGTCGGGCGCGGCGCCATTCGGCAAGGATGGCGCAACGGAGATCACCGCGACCCTCGCTGCCGGCCAGCTGCCTTCCACGCAACAGGCGCGTGATGACCAGGGGCTTGCCTCGGCTGCATTGAACTACCGCGTCTCGTTGGCGCCGGGAACCAGTGATGCCATCGTGGTCGCGTTCCCGTTGGGCACCGCCGCCGCCGATGCCAATGGCGTGCTGCCCGAAGCGCCTGCGCTGGATCTGGCCACGCTGCCCCGCGATGCCAATGCGGCGTTTGATTCACTGGCCACGCAGGCGTCTGCGGACTGGCAGGCACGGCTGGGCCAGGTCGGCCTGCGCCTGCCCGATCCGTCGCTGGTGGACATGCTGCGCGCGCAGGCCGCCTACATGCTGATCAACCAGACCGGTCCAGCCATGCAGCCCGGCCCGCGCAACTACAACCGCTCCTTCATCCGCGACGGCATGGCCACCTCGGCGGTGCTGCTGCGCATGGGCGAAGCGCGTGTCGCGCGCGATTACCTGGCCTGGTACAGCGAACACGGCGTGCATGCCAACGGCCTGGTCTCGCCGATCCTCAACGACGATGGCAGCGTCAACACCGGCTTTGGATCGGACATCGAGTACGACAGTCAGGGCCAGTACGTCGCGCTGGTGGCCGATGTCGCGCGCCTGGACGGCGGCCCCGAGTCGGTGCGTGGCTATCTGCCGAAAGTGAAAGCAGCGCTGCGCTTCCTGCAGGAACTGCGCGAACGTACGCTGGTGCCCGGTTACAAGGCTGACCAGCCTTCGCCGGAACGGTTCGCGGGCATTCTTGCGCCGTCGATCAGCCATGAGGGCTACCCCTCGCCCACCCACAGCTATTGGGATGACTACTGGGGCCTGAAGGGCTGGCACGACGGCGCCTGGCTGGCCGAATCGCTCGGCGACCACCAGACCGCAGCCTGGGCGCGCGAACAATACAAGCTGCTCTACGACGCACTGCATGCCTCGATCCGGGCGACGATGGCGTGGAAGGGCATCGACTTCATTCCCTCCTCGGCCGACCTGGGCGATGGCGATCCCACCGGCGTTTCGATCGCACTGGACCCGACCGGCGCACAGAGCGTGTTGCCCGCCGAGGCGCTGCGGACCACCTTCGCGCGCTATCTGGACGATGTGCGCAAGCGCAGCCAGCCCGGTGCGCTGTATGCGTACACCCCGTACGAGATCCGCAACGTGCTGAGCTATGTGCACCTGGGCCAGCCGCAGGTCGCCGATGAGCTGCTGCAGGGGCTGCTGCAAGACCGGCGCCCGCTTCAGTGGCAGGTGCTGGCCGAGGTCGTGCACTCACGCCTGCGCTTTCCTCGCTACCTGGGCGACATGCCGCACACCTGGATCGGTGCCGAATACGGCCGCACGCTGTTCGGCATGCTGATGCGCGAGGACGATGATGCGTTGTCATTGCTACCGGGCACACCGCCTTCGTGGGTGGCGGGCGATGGATTGGCGGTGGAAGGCCTGCCCACCGCGTATGGCACGTTGCAGATGCAGGCACGGCAACGCGACGGCACGCTATCGATCACGCTGGGCGAGGGCCTGCGCAGTGGGACGGCGGTGAAGGTCTGGTGGCCGGCGCGGACGACGCCGAAGACCGTGCGTGTGGATGGGCGCGACGTTACCGCGTTCGATGCGGAGGGCATGCGCCTGGCAAGACCATTCAGAACGCTGGAGGCGCGTTGGTAGAGCAGCCGAGCATGGCTCGGCTCTACAGAAGCAGCGGTAGCGCCGGGCCACGCCCGGTGTCATTGCAGCGTCGGCAAGCCCGGCGGATTGGTCTGCGATTGCGGCACCGCCTCCTCGGCCACGTTCCAGCGCTTCAATGCCTGCGCATAGGTGCCGCTGCCGATCTGGGTGTTCAACGCCTGCGTCACCGCATCGGCCAGGCCGCTGCCCTTGCGCGTGGTCACCGAGATCGCCGCAGCGTTCGGCCAGCCCCCGGGGAACAGGCCCACGCGCCGCACCTTGCCATCGCGTGCCGAGTAGGCGCCGGTGGCATTGGGCTCGAACGAGACATCGGCGCGGCCAGTGATCACCGCCAAGCGGCCGACCACGGCGTCATCGAAGTACTGGTACTCCACCGGTTTCAGGCCGGCCGCAATGTTCTGCCGGTCCCACTGCCGCAGGATCTGGTCCTGGTTGGTGCTGGCGCCCACCACCACCTTCAGCCCGGCCACATCAGCGGGTTTCTCGATCTTCTGGATGGGCCCATCGCTGCGCGTGTAGATGCCCAGAAGATCGTAGCGGTAGCTGGAGAAGTCGAACTTCTTCTTGCGCTCTTCGGTCACCGTCACGTTCGACAGCACCGCATCGTACTTGCCCGATTCCAGCCCCAGCGGCCAGTCCGCCCACGCGACCGGCACGATCACCAGCTTCAGGCCCAACGCATCGGCAATCAGCCGCGCGATGTCGGGCTCGATGCCGACCACGTCCTTGCTGTCCGCGCCGTAGTCGGCCAGCGGTAGCTGCCCCGGATGGGTGGCTACGGTAAACGCACCAGGGGTGACGAACTGATAGCCGGCGGGGATCAACGCCTGCGCCTTCGGGTCAAACGTGCCCTTCAGCACGGCCGTGTTCGCACCGGCCAGGCTGGTCGCGGCCACGGTGCCGGCATCCGGTGCCTGGCGTACGCGCGAATAGACGATGCCGGCAATGCCGATGACCAGCACCGCCACGATCAACAGGGTGCTGCGCGAGGGGCGACGCGGTGCTGCAGGGCTCATGGTGTTCCTTCCGGGGTTACAGGGTCTTGGCCAGGAAATCGGCGGTGCGTTGCTGGCGCGGGCGCTCGAACAGGGCCTCGGGCGTGCCCTGCTCGATCACCCGTCCCTGGTCCATCATCACCACGTGGTCGGCCACGCGGCGGGCGAAGCCCAGCTCATGGGTGACGATCACCAGCGTGGTGCCGGAACGGGCCAGCTCTTCGATCACGCTGAGCACTTCGGCCACCAGCTCCGGGTCCAGCGCCGAGGTCGGCTCATCGAACAGCAGTACCTTTGGCTGCAACGCCAGCGCGCGGGCGATCGCGATGCGCTGCTGCTGGCCACCGGACAGCTGGCGCGGGAAGGCATCGGCCTTGTCGGCCAGGCCGACCCGTTCCAGCAGCGTGCGCGCCTGCTGCTCGGCCTGCGCGCGCGGCACACCGCGTACTGCCATCGGCGCTTCGATGATGTTCTCCAGCGCGGTCAGGTGCGGGAACAGGTTGAAGCCCTGGAACACCATGCCCACTTCGGCACGCCGACGGCGGATCTCACGCTCGGGCAGTTCGTACAGGGTGTCACCGTCACGGCGGTAGCCGATCAACTGGCCGCCGACGGTCACGTAGCCGCTGTCGGCACGCTCCAGGTGGTTGATCAGCCGCAGCAGCGTGGACTTGCCGGCGCCCGATGGGCCGATCAGCACCGTCACGCTGCCGGCGCGCAGGTCCAGGTTCACGTCTTCCAGCACCGGCTGATCGCCGAACACCTTGCCAACGCCATGCAGCGACACCGCCGCACCCTCGCCCGCTTCGACCTGGGTGGCGATGCGCGGTCGGTGGATCACGCGCGGCGCAGCATCACTCTGCACGCGCAGCAGCGATGACACGTGCGATGCCGAGCGCTCGCGCTGCAGCTGGCCGCGCGCGAAACGCTGCTCCACGCGCCGCTGCAGCAGTGAAAGTACGGTCAGGATCACCAGGTACCAGACCGTGGCCACCATCAGCAGCGGCACCACCTCCAGGTTGCGGCGGTAGATCACCTGCACCGTGTAGAACAGCTCAGGCAGCGCCAGCACGTAGACCACCGACGTGCTCTTGGCCAGGCCGATCACATCGTTGAACGCGGCCGGCAGGATCGAGCGCATCGCCTGCGGCAGGATGATGCGGCGCACCTGGCGGCCACGTGGCAGGCCCAGCGCGGCCGCGGCCTCGTACTGGCCGTGGTCAACCGACAGAATGCCGCCGCGGATCACTTCGGCCGAGAACGCGGCTTGGTTCAGGGTCAGGCCCAGCACCGCGGCAGTGAACACACCGATCAGCTGCGTGGTCGGGTACGAGAACAGGTTGATGCCGGTGAACGGCACGCCCAGCTCGATGGTGCTGTACAGGTAGCCCAGGTTGTTCAGTAGCAGCAACAGCACCAGCAGCGGGATCGAGCGGAACAGCCACACGTAGCCCCACGACACCGCCGACAGCAGCGGCGAGCCGGAGACGCGGGCCAGCGCAAGCAACGTGCCCAAGGCGAAGCCGAGGCCAGTACCGAGCGCGGTCAGCAGCAGCGTACGGGCCAGTCCCTCAAGCACTGGGCGCGCGAAGAACCA
Organism: Stenotrophomonas maltophilia group sp. RNC7; assembly: GCF_030910085.1. Taxonomy (NCBI): domain Bacteria; kingdom Pseudomonadati; phylum Pseudomonadota; class Gammaproteobacteria; order Lysobacterales; family Lysobacteraceae; genus Stenotrophomonas; species Stenotrophomonas maltophilia group sp. RNC7. Next base: position 68,629 of record NZ_JAVFVN010000648.1, read on the forward strand.
TTCGGCGAAGGTACCCCAGCCCCAGCGCGGATTGCCCAGCACGGACTGCAGCCCGATCAGGATCAGCGCCAGTGCCAGCACCGTGCCGAAGACCTGCAGCGGATGCCGGGCCGGCACGATCTTCAGCGCCGGCGCTGGCGCCGGCCGGGTTGCAATGCCATCCAGCGCGGTCGAAGGCGTGCTCACGCGTGGGCTCCTTGCAGCTGGGTCTGCGCAGGCACGATGGGGGGCGCCGGTGCCCGCAGGTGCTTTTCGAACGGCAGATGCGCAATGGTTTCGGTATCCGCATCCAGATCGAACAGCGCGGTGTAACCATGGCTGAGGTACAGGCCAACAGCTTCAGGCTGGCGGAAGCCCGTCGTCAGGAACACCCGCCGATACCCTTGCCGCGCCGCCTGCTCTTCCAGCTCCTGCAGCACGCGCCGCGCAATGCCCTGGCGACGCAGCCCGGGCAGCGTCCAGATGCGCTTGAATTCGGCGGTATACGGATCACGGTGCGGCATGAACGCACCGCCGGAAATCGCAACCCCGTCGCGCAGCAGCAGCACGAAGGCGCCCACCGGGGCCGCAAAGGCCTGCGCCGGATAGCGCTGCAGCTCCTCGCGGGCGCTGCCACCGATGCGTCGACGCACGTCGGCGTAGCGGCTGTCGTACTCCTGCTCCAGGCCGTCGAACAGCGGCCGCGCCAGTGGGTCATCCACCGAGGTGTAGAGGAAGCGTTCGTTGCTGCTCATGCCACGTCCTTCACCAGATAGTCTTCGGCCAGCCGTGCCCACAGGCTGGCAGCGGGTGCAATGGCGGCGTCGTTGAACACATAGCGTGGGCTGTGCAACGGTGCGCTGTCGCCGTTGCCGACGAACACGAAGCTGCCGGGCCGCGCCTGCAGCAGGAAGGCAAAGTCCTCACTGGCGGTGCGCGGTGCGAAGTCGGGCACCACCTGTTCGGCGCCGAAGCCCTGCAGCGCCACCTCGCGGATGTACGCAGTCTGCTGCGGGTGGTTGATCACGCTGGGGAAGCCGCGCGGGAATTCAATCTCGGCGCGCGCGCCGAATGCAGCGGCGGTCTGCTCGGCAAGTTCAGTGACCCGCCGCCGCAGCGTGTCGCGCACTTCCGGCAGATAGGCGCGCACGGTCAGCTTCAGCTCGACTACGTCCGGAATCACGTTGGCGGCCTGCCCGCCGTGAATCGAGCCAACCGTAACCACGCCCATCTGCCGCGGGTCGACATTGCGCGAGACCACGCTCTGCAGCGCGGTGATGATGTGTGCAGCCACCAGGATCGGGTCGACGCTGCCCTGCGGCTCCGCACCGTGGCCGCCCTTGCCGATCACCTTCAGCCGCGCCCAGTCCACCGACGCCATCGCCGGGCCATCGACGAAGCCGAAATGACCCACCGGCACGCCCGGCCAGTTGTGCAGCCCATAGATCGCATCCACCGGGAAGCGTTCGAACAGGCCATCGGCCATCATCTTCGACGCGCCCGAACCCGTCTCCTCTGCAGGCTGGAATACCAGCTGCAGGGTGCCGTCGATATTGCCGTGATGGGCGAGGTAATGCGCGGCGGACAGCAGGATCGCGGTATGGCCATCGTGACCGCAGGCATGCATCAGGCCGTCGGCCTGGCTGGCGTAGGCCAGCCCGGAGTCTTCGTGGATCGGCAAAGCATCGATGTCGGCACGCAGGCCCAGGCGACGGCTGCCCTGCCCGCGCTGCAACGTGCCGACTACGCCGGTGCCGCCGAGGCCGGTGGTGACCTCATAGCCCCATTGCTGCAGCAGCTCGGCCACGCGGGCACTGGTGCGATGCTCCTCGAAGGCCAGCTCCGGGTGCCGGTGCAGATCATGACGGATCGCAATGGCGGCCTCGGCGCGTGCTGCGATTTCCGGCAGCACGCCGATGGACGCGGAATCCCGCCGGGCATGGCCCGGCGCTACCGAGTTCTCTCCGCTCATCGCCTTATCCCACCTTCCGCGCCGGTTCGGCGTCGGTCGCATACCGGCTGGCCTTGTACGGCAGGCCCAGATGCTCGCGCAGCGTCTGCCCTTCCAGCGCGCGCTGGTGGTAGCCCCGCGTCTGCAGGATCGGCAATACCTGGGTCACGAAATCGTCCAGGCCCTCGCGCTGCGCGGCAAAGCCGAGAATGAAGCCATCGCTGGCACCGGCATCGAACCAGCGGATCAGCTCATCGGCCACGTGCTCCGGCGTGCCGATGAAGTTTGGTCGCGGGCTCACCGCTTCCAACGCCACCTGGCGCAGGCTCAAGCCCTTCTCACGCGCATCCTGCTTGATGCGGTCGGTGGTGGAACGGAACGAGTTGCTGCCGATGTCACCCAGCTCCGGGAACGGTGCATCCGGGTCGTACTGGCTGAAATCGTGGTGATCGAAGAAGCGCCCCAGGTACGCCAGTGCATCCTCCAGCGTGGCCAGTGTGGCGATCGCCTGGTACTTGGCTTCGGCCTCCTCGGCAGTACGGCCGACGATGGGGCCGATGCCCGGAAAGATCTTCACGTCATTGCCGCTGCGGCCATGCGCGATCGCCGAATTCTTCACCTTCTGGGTGAACGCGCGGGTTTCCTCCAGCGACGGCGAGTGGGTGAACACCGCGTCGGCGTACTTGCCGGCCAGCGCGATGCCGTCGTCGGACGAACCGGCCTGGAAGATCACCGGCTGGCCCTGCGGCGAACGCTGGATGTTGAGCGGCCCTTCCACCTGGAAGAAGCGGCCCTTGTGGTCGAGGCGGCGGAACTTTTCCGGCGCGAAGAAGATACCGCTGTCGCGCTCGCGCACGAAGGCGTCGTCGTCCCAGGAATCCCACAGCCCCTGCACCACCTCCAGATACTCGTCGGCGATCTGGTAGCGCAGCGCATGTTCCGGGTGTGGCCGGCCATAGTTGCGGCCCGAACCCTCCAGTGGCGAGGTCACCACGTTCCAGCCGGCACGGCCGCCGCTGAGCAGATCCAGCGAGGCGAACTGGCGGGCCACGGTGAACGGATCGCTGTAGGACGTCGACAGCGTACCCGCCAGGCCGATCTTCTTCGTTGCCGTGGCCAGCGCCGACAGCAGCGAGATCGGCTCGAAGCGGTTGAGGAAATGCGGGATCGACTTCTCGTTGATATACAACCCGTCGGCCACGAAGCCGAAGGCGATACCGTTGTCCTCGGCCGTGCGTGCGATGTCGATGTAGAACTGCAGGTTGACGCTGGCATCAGCCGGATTGGACGGATGCTTCCAGGCATGCATGTGGCTGCCGGGGCCCTGCAGCATGATGCCGAACGGAATGTGGCGCGGGGTCGTGCTCATTGGGAATCGCTCCTGCAGGTCAGGCCACCGCCGCGCGCGGCGCAGGCGACAGCAGTTCGAGGGATGTCAGGCGTGCGTCAAGGTCGGCCACCGGCGCGTCGAGGATGAACTCGCCCACGCCGAAACGCCGGTGCAGCGCGTCCAGTTCGCCGCGCACATGCTGCGCATCACCGGACAGCACGCTGGGGCGCGTTTCCTCGATGCGGAAGTCGGCCACGCCCACCTGGCGCGCGTACTCGGCAGCCGCCCCGGGGCTGGGCAGGTTCACCGCCTGCCCCGGACCAAGGTGCAGCTTGTAGACGCGCAGCGCGCCGATATGACGCGCTGCTGCTTCGGCAGTCGGTGCGGCGAAGGCCACCGTGGCCAGCAGCGGGGGCTGCGAGGAGACGCTGCGGTAAGCGTCGAACGCAGCCTCGATATGTTTCGGGTCGCCATCGAAGTGCGCGGCGTACACGAAGCGCCAGCCCAGCTCGGCTGCTTGCTTCGCGCTCTGTGGGCTGGCCCCGAGCAGGAAGCGCCCAGGCGCCTGCTGTGGAATCGGGCGCGCCAGCGCCTCGGTCGCGGCACCGGACAGATAGCCCTCCAGGTCGCGCAGCTGCTGGTCGAAATCGGCGAATGCCGGGCGTCCCGCCGCCAGCGCGGCAGTCGACGCTGGCAGGCCACCGGGCGCCTTGCCCACCCCCAGATCCACGCGCCCCGGCGCCAACGCCGCCAGCAGGTTGAAGCTCTCTGCAACCTTGTACGGCGCATAGTGGCGCAGCATCACCCCGCCACTGCCGATGCGGATGCGCCGGGTCTGCGCCAGCACCCAGGCTGCCAGCACTTCCGGCGCCGGGCTGGCAAGCGCCGGGGCAGCATGGTGCTCGGCGAACCAGTACCGGTGGTAACCCAGCTGCTCGGCACGCTGCGCCAGCTGCAGGCTGTTGCGCAGCGCCTGTTCGGGCGAGGCACCCTCCGCCACCGGGCTCTTGTCCAGCACACTGATGAGATAGCTCACGGTCGCGTCCTCGCTCAGGGGTGGGCCACAGGAATGCCAAGCAATCCGTTCAGCGCGGCCAGGATCGGCTCGGCACCGGAGATGTACTGGCGGTCCTGATGCACGCCACTGGCCAGCTCGCTGCGCACACCCTGCGGCAGCACCAGCTTGGGCAACGACTGGTCCTGCTCGCCGATCTCGGCGATCACCTCGCGGCGTGGCCGCGCGAAGCCGATGCGGCGCACATCCAGCTGCGCGTCGAGGCCGTCGATGCTCGACAGCGCCCCTTCCAGCAGCAGGCTGTGCCGGCAGAAGAAACGCTGGCCAGGAATCTGGCCATCCTCGAACTCGCGGTCGAGCAGGAACAGGATGGGTTTGCTTGCTGCGTCCAACGCCACGGGAGTGTCCTCATCAGGGCCGGCAATGCGATGCCGCTTCGATTTCGATGCTAGGGATGCCGGTGCTTGCGGTGGCGATACCAGGCGACAATCGGCGGTCAGATCCGGCCATGCAGATGCGCCTTGGCCATAAGCAAAGCGCCGTCGGTTATGCCGTCAGGCAATGCGTCGCAGCGGCGCCGGTACCGCCGGCGCCTGCACGGCCAGATGCCCGGCCGCACGCTCGGTCGCCAGCGCGATGCGCGCCTGCAACGCTGCACTGTTGATGTGTTCGCCATCGAAGTCGGCCGGCGTGGCATACACTCCGATCGGCAGGGTGTGCGCCTGCAGGAAACTGAACAACGGCCGCAACTGATGGTCGATCACCAGTGCATGGCGCTCGCTGCCACCGGTCGCCGCCAGCAGCACCGGTGTCTCCACCAGCGCCTCCAGCCCGATGAAGTCGACCAGGTGCTTGAACAGCCCCGGATACGACCCCCGATACACCGGCGCGGCCACCACCAGCAGCTCGGCCGCCTCGATCGTCTGCAACGCCTGCTCCACCGCAGGCTCCGCCTCATCGCGCGACAACGACTGCCCCAACGAGCGCGCGATCGGCGCCAGCTCCACCAGCTCCACGCTGGCGTTTACCCGCTGCTGCAACGACGCCAACAGGTGCCGCACCAGCAGCAACGTGCGCGACGTCGCCGAGCTGGTCGGTGACCCTACCACTGCAACCACCCTCAATGCAGAAGACATGAACTGCTCCTCGATGATGCCGGACTACCGCCGGCCGCCTTTCGCCTTTTGTAGAGCCGAGCCATGCTCGGCTGCTGTTGCCTTTGTAGAGCCGAGCCATGCTCGGCTGCTCCACCTCAGAACCGGTAATTGATCCGCCCGTACCAGAACGCCCCGATCCCGCTCAGCACATCGCCCGAATCCCACGTCGTCTCGATGCTGGCCACATCGGTAGCACTGCGCGCGTACTCCGGCACCTTGCGCGTGCGCTTGTCGAACACGTTGTTGATGCCCAGCGCCGCGCTCCAGCCCGCACCCAGCTCCACCGCACCTGAAAGGTTGGTCACCAGCACCGGCGGCTGCCTGTATTCCACGCCGTTGTTCAGGCGCTTGATCGGGCCGTAGTAGGTGAAGTCGACATTCGAGCGCCAGCGCCCGTTCTGCCAGCCCAAGCCCGCCACCTGGGTGTAGCTGGGCGTGCGGAAGCGCAGTGCGTACTCGCTGCTCTTGGTCAACAGGTTGATGTTGGGCAGTCCCTGCAGCGCCGCCGGAATATCACGGACCTTCCGGATCGTGGTGCGGCCGACGTTGGCCGCATAGCTCCAGCGCAGCTTGCCCCACGCCGTTTCCTGGTTTGCTTCCAGGGTCAGCTCCACACCGCGTGTGCGGGTATTGCCCACATTGGTGAAGTAACTGGCGTAGAACGCATCACCCGGCAGGATGCTGATGCCGGCTGAACCCAGCAGCGCATCGATGGTGTTCTTCTGCGCCGCACTCAACACCGTACCGCTGTTGTCGGTGATGCGCGCCGGGTCCTGCGCGTTGTAACCGATCTGGCTGGACTGGCCGAGCTGGCCGCGGATGTCGATATGGTAGGCATCCACGGCCAGGTGGAACGCCGGGCTCGGGTCCCAGGTCACGCCCAGGCTGTAGTTGGTGGCTTTCTCGGGCTTCAGCGGCGTAGCACCCAACGCAATCGCCGCCGGCGAAGACACCTGTGCCACCAGCGTGGTGCCGCACGGGCAGCTGCCGGTGGCCTGGTAGAACTGCGCGCCCAAGCTGGGGGCATGGAAGCCGTTACTGACCGTCGCGCGTACACCCAACGCGTCGGTGAAGTCGAAGCGCGTGGTCAGGCGGCCCGTGGACACGCTGCCGAAGTCGGAATGATCTTCCCAGCGTGCAGCGGCATCCAGATACCAGCGCGCGGTGATGTTGCTGGCCGCACCCACATAGACCGCCTTGCTGTTGCGCGTCGCCTTCACCGCATCGGCGGTGGAGTAGCCCACGAACGCGGCGGCACCGAAGCCGGTGTAGGACTCCCACTGCCCTGCCCCGCGCTCATACTGTTCATGCTGGTACTCGGCGCCGGCGCTCACTTCCAGCGGTGACGCAAAGGCGGCCACCTCGAAGCCACGGCGCAGGTCCAGGTTGGCGATGCCCTGCTGGTAGTCCAGCTTGCCGTCATAGAAGTCGGTGGGCGAACCGGGGTACGGCAGCGAGTAGTTCACCGAATTGCGGGTATAGGTGCGTACCGTGCTGCGGTTGCCGGTCAGGCTTGCGTCGTAGTCCCAGCCCGCGATCTGGCCCTTCACGCCCGCGGTACCGGTGTACTGCTTCTCCTTGGTCTCCAGCACGGGCAGGAACCCGTCGGGGAACACGCTCAGCACACCCGGCGCCTTGTAGGTGGTGAAGATGGTCGCCGGCAGGCGGAAGTTCTGGATCGCCTGCGCGGTGCGATCACTGGCGGTGGCATTGGCGTAGAACTGCGCGCTCTCGCCCAGGCCATGGCCCACGTTCACCGCAAACGCCTTCAGCGCATACGATGGCGAACTGAGGATGATGTTGGCCTCGGCATCGCGGTCGGCCTCGGCCGGGTTCGGCGACGCACCCGCGGGCAACCGGTTGTTCGGGCGCAACGCTACCCGATTGCCATTGGCATCCACCGCCGGGTAGCTCAGGTAGCCGTCGATGTAGCGGCGGCTGCGGATGGCATGATGCTGGCGGGTGGTTTCACCGGACAGGTTGACGAAGCCATCGGCGCCCCATGGCAGGCCCACGTTGGCACGCACGCTGGTGCGCGAGCCATCGCCATCAATGCTCTGCCCGCTCTCAACCGACAGGTCACCGCCATGCGCCTGCGACTTCAGGATCACGTTGACCACGCCGGTGATCGCGTCCGAACCATAGATGGCCGACGCGCCATCGCGCAGCACTTCCACATGGTCGATCGCCGAGACTGGAATCAACGCCAGGTCAGCCCAGGCATGGCCGGGGAAACCGCCGCCGTTGGCACCACTCACATAGGCACTGGCATTGCGGCGCTTGCCGTTCACCAGCACCAGCGTGTAACCCGGCGAGAGATTGCGCAGCTGGTAGCCACGGATCAGGCTCTCCTGGTCGCTCTGGTAGCCGCCGATCTGGCTCAGCGACGGCAGCGAACGTTGCAACGCTTCCAGCAGGTTGCCCTGGCCAGTTGCAGCAAGGTCCTCTGCGGAAATCACATCGATCGGGGTGGAACTGTTCTTCACCGTGCGCGTGCTGGTGCGCGACCCGGTGACGACCACCGCATCCAGCGTGGACGCTGCCACGTTGGCCGTTGCAGCGGTGGCAGCAGGATCCGCATCGGCATCAGCCGCATGGCCAGGCGATGCGGCCAGAACGCTGGCGATCAGGACGGCGAGAGTGTTCAGCACAGGGGCATGGGCAGCAGGCATGGGGGCTCGTGGGGGTGGGCCGGAAACACGCTGCCATTCAAGGGCCTGTTCACCCACCGCGACAGGCGCGATCGCGTCACCCAGCCGTAACATCCGGCCACCCACATGACCGCTGGTAATGACGTTAGGCGGCCGCAACGGTGCGCGGCTGCCTGTAGAGCCGAGCCCACGCTCGGCTGCTCTTCGCGACGGCGTCAGATGCATCCCCCCGCCGGCACTGAACCGAGCGTGGGCGCGGGTCTACAGGAAGGGAGCGACCGCTCCATATGCCTGCCCGGCATCACCTCATGCCCGCGCACCACGCAGCGCCACGCATCTCCACCCGTAGCATCAAGCCATGCCCAGCCCACCCGCCGATCCCAGCGCACCGCTCGTCGCCATCGTTGCCTGCCACGGCCAGGGGCTGTTCGAATTCGGTTGTGCGGTTGGCCTGTTCGCACCGGTGCGGCCAGAACTGGGCGTGGCCTGGTACCGCACCCAGCTGTGCGCGGGTGAACCCGGTGCACTGCGCATGCTCGGCAATGCACAGGTGCAGCTGCCCTGCGATCTCAGCACGGTTGAGGACGCCGACATCATCGTCATTCCCGGCTGGCGCGAACCCAGCGAGCGTCCGCCACAGGCGCTGCTCGATGCACTCGTCCGCGCCCACGCGCGTGGTGCGCGCATCGCCTCGATCTGCTCCGGTGCATTCGTGCTGGCCTGGGCCGGGCTGCTCGACGGTCGCCCGGCCACCACCCACTGGCGCCTCACCGAAGCGCTGGCGCGCGACTTCCCACGCATCGATGTGCGCGAAGATGTGCTGTACGTCGATACCGGCAGCATCATCACCTCGGCCGGCTCGGCCACCGGCATGGATATGATGCTGCACATGGTGCGCAAGGACTACGGCGCGCGCGTGGCCAACCTGGTGGCCGAGCGGCTGGTGCTGGCGCCATGGCGTGATGCCGGGCGCAGCCAGCGCGTCAGCCGCGCCATTCCCCATGGCGAGCCCTCGCGTCTGGCAAAACTGATGGAATGGATGCGCCGCAACCTGCGCGAGCCGCACTCGCTGGGCAGTCTTGCCGAGCAGGCCGCGCTCAGCCAGCGCACGCTGCAGCGGCAGTTCCTGGAAGCCACCGGCCTGTCGCCGATCGACTGGCTGATCCGCGAGCGCGTGGCATTCGCCCGCGAGCTGCTGGAAACCACTGACCGGCCGCTGCAGTGGATTGCCGAGCAGGCCGGCTTTGGTTCGCAGGAGTCGTTCCGCCGGCACTTCCGCGGTCAGGTGGACGCCAGTCCTACCGAATACCGCAGCCAGCATCGCGGCGGAATTGGCGCGGACCGGCTGGTGGGCTGCTGATCCAACGCATCACTCCCCGGTGATGCGTGAGGAAAGGCTCACGGCAGGCTACGGCGCCCCACGTATAGTGACGGGCGTCACAAGAAGCCCCTTCCATGCTCCACGCATTTGCCTACTCCAGCCACATGTCGGCTGCGCTTTCCGATGAAATGCTCCGGCAGATCGTCTCCCGCTCTGCCACGTTCAACCGTCGCGTGGACGTCACCGGAGCGCTGCTCGTCGACGGGCAGCGGTTTTTCCAGTACATCGAAGGTCCGCCCGACGGGCTGGAAGCGGTCAAGCGCCGCATCCAGGACAGCCGATCGCATGCTGCCGTCGTGCCGGTACTGGACATGGCGATCAGCACGCGTGCTGTTCCCTATTGGGCCATGACCCGCATCGAGACCGGGCAGGTCGTGGTGTCCGGCCTGGTCAATGCGCGATGGGACGAATTCGGCCATTCCGTTCCGGGCATGGATCAGCTCGTCGGCCTGCTGGGTCCGCACTTTCCGCGCATCGGCGCGCTCAGTGCCCGCCATGCGCCCGTCGGATCCAGCTGAACCGCCGCCTTGCGCGCGTAGTCCCACGCGGCCGCGTGCTCCCTGCGCACGTCATCATTCAAGCCGCGTTACCCATCGTTCCTGCCAGATCCACAGCATGCCTGTACCTGCTCAACCTTCAACGGAAACACGTGCCTCGCCCGCCGAGTTGTTCGAGGTTGTCGTCCTGCGCGCAGGCACCGCCCTGTTCGCGATCGACGTACAGCTGGCCGTGGAAATACGCGGCCCAGAGACCTTCGGCCCTGCGGACCAGCATGGCAGGCGGAGCCTGGAGGTACGGGGGCAGCCGTTGCCGGTGGCCGACCTGCGCAGGCTCAGCGGGCAACCGGCATTCGATGGCGGCAGCCCAGCCATGCTGTTGATCAGCGCCGGCACCGCAACCCTGGCGCTGGCGGTAGATGAAGTGCTGGAAATCGAAACACCGGACGCATCTCCAGACGCAGCCTCGCCGGCGCAGGGTCGACCGTTCAACTTCTGCAGCCGGCACGTTCGGGTGGATGCCACACGTTCGGCTGCGCTGATCGAACCGCAGTCGCTGCTGGCCGCGCTCGCGGTGCGGGACTGAGGCGCCTCTGCTCAAGGGCGCCTGCGAACCGGTTGAACCCGCATGCGCCAGCACTGCGCGGCAAAGCCGATCACAAACACCACCGCCAATCCCAGCAGCGTGTGCAGCACCACCGGCGCCATCGGCGCCGCAGCAATCGGATGCGCTGCCGGCAACCGTGTCAGCGTTTCATTCACGCCCGGCACCAGCGACAGCAGGAAGCTGAAAGACAGCGCAAATGTCGACACGTAAGGTGCGGCGCCACCCAGCCAGCGCAGCCGGGCCGCCAGCACGCCGCCGAACGCCACCAGCAGCACAATCACTCCGAATGCGTGGCCCGGGTTGATCCCGCCCGTACTGGAGACGGTGAACGACGTTGCCACCGACAGCACCAGCCCAAGCAGGTACAGCTTGCCGGAGCGTGTCGCGGGGTCGATCGCGCGATGGCGAATGAAGGCATACAGGCCGGCGAACACCGGTACAAGGCTGACGGCCGTGTGGATCACGCCCAGCGTGGACAGAGAGTGCGACATGGAACATCTCCAAGGGTTGATTGAATCTACTAGTAGGTAGACTTCTGAATCAAAGAAAAGGCCTACGTTGCCGCAGGCCCACCACACATCTATCAGGCAGCCGCGCTCACCCGCGCGATGGCCAGCCGTGCCAGCGCAGCAAACGTCGCCGCATCGCCGAAACCGCGCGCGGCCAGCATCGCGCCATGCACCGATGACATGAACGCTCTGGCCTCATCGGCCACCGGACCCTGCAGGCGCAGTTGACCCAGCGCCGCGCCCTTTTCCAACGTGAGCGCCAACCAGCCACTCAAGTCCTCGAAATGCCCGCGTACTTCTTCGGCAATCTCCGCAGGGATCATCGGCGCCTCTGCCGCCAGCATCGCGCAGATGCAGAACGAAGACGTGCCACCGGCAATACAGCTCGACCAGTAGTCCACATAGGCGTTGAGCTCCTGCAGCGGGTCGTCCAGCTGCCGGTCCAGCAGCGCCAGGCCTTCGCGCGCCTCGGCCCGGTACAGCTCAACCACCGTGCGCACCAGGTCCACCTTGCTGGGGAAATGGTGATGGATGCTGGCCTTGCTGATGTTCACCCGCGCCGACACGTCGGCGTAGCTGAAACCGTTGTAGCCACCAGCCTCCAGCAGCGAACGGGCGTGGGCCAGGATCTCCTGGGCCTTGGGCGAGAGCGGCTCTTTCATGCCGTCAACCTACTAGTAGGTTGATGCCCTGTCAACTATCCGCGGCCGGGTGGGCATCATCTGGTGGTGCCGGCCACTGGCCGGCAACTGCACGCACCCAACTCCACCGGGATGCCGGCCAGCGGCCGGCACTACCACGCCCGGGCATTCGTGGCGGGATTTGACATGCAGGCATTTACCTGCATATAGTCCATCCCAAGGGGGTCGCCTGCCTGCCCATGCGAGGAACCTGCAATGGTGGATATCGCACACCGGGTCGGCATCAAGGCCCCCGCAAGCCAGGTGTATCAAGCACTGGCCACCCCTGAAGGCGTCGCCGCCTGGTGGGCCGAAGACACCCATGGCGACTGCAACGTCGGCGGCACGGTAAAGGTCCGTTTCACCAACAGCGGCCAGGAAATCGGCGCCATGGAAATGCAGCTGGAACAGCTCGTTCCTGGCGAACTGGTGCTCTGGCAGTTCCTGGCCGGCCCCGCCGAATGGATGGGCACGCATGCGCGCTTTGCGCTGAAGCAGGAAGGCGACTACTGCATCGTCCTGTTCACCCACGAAGGCTGGAAGGAACGCGTCGAGTTCACCTCCCACTGCAGCACCCAGTGGGCGGTCTTCCTGCTGAGCCTCAAGGCCCTGCTGGAAACCGGCAAGGGCCAGCCCAATCCACACGACATCAGGATCGACAACTGGAACTGAAGACGCCCCGCATGAATGCAGACAAGGTGTTCAAGGCACTGGCAGACCCCACGCGTAGAACGCTGCTGGACCTGCTTTGCGAAGACAACGGCCAGACCCTGGGCCAGCTCTGCGAACACCTGGACATGGCCCGGCAATCGGTCACCCAGCACCTGGGCCTGCTGGAAGACGCCAACCTGATCAGCACCGTGCGCCGTGGCCGCGAGAAGCTGCACTTCATCAACCCGGTGCCGCTGCATGAAGTCTACGAACGCTGGGTACGCAAGTTCGAGCAGCAGCGCCTGAGCCTGCTGCATGACCTGAAACGCGAACTGGAAGGAGAATGACGATGTCCGTAGAGTCAACCCGCTTCATCCACGTGATCTACATCGCGTCCACGCCACAGAAGGTGTTCGAGGCCATCACCCGCCCCGAGATCGCCAGTCGCTACTGGGGCCACGAGAATGTCTCGGACTGGAAACCCGGCTCGCGCTGGCAGCACGTGCGCGCCAACGAAACGCGCTCGGTCGAGCTGGTCGGCGAAGTGGTGGAAAGCACCCCGCCCTCGCGGCTGGTCATCACCTGGGCCGCCGCCTCGCAGGCCGACAATCCCGATGCCTACAGCCGGGTCACCTTCGAGATCGTGCCCTACCAGGACATGGTGCGGCTGACCGTTACCCACGACGAGCTGGAACCCGGCAGCGGCATGGATACCGGCATCCGCCAGGGCTGGCCGATCGTGCTGTCGAGCCTGAAGTCGCTGTTGGAGACGGGCAAGGGATTGGATGTGTTTGCGAAGCCGCAGTAAACGGCGGCGGCGTCGGCAACGCGGCCGATGCCGGCCAGCTAGCGCGCCGTCCAGCCCCCATCCACCGGCAGCGCCGTGCCGGTGATCTGCGCTGCAGCATCCGAGGCCAGGAACACCACCATTTCGCCCAGTTGCTCGGGCGTCACGAACTGCAGCGAGGGCTGTTTCTCGGCCAGCAACTCGCGGGCAGCGGTCTCTTGATCGGTGCCTTCGCGCTCGGCCAGCGCAGTGATCTGTTGCTCTACCAGCGCGGTCCGCACCCAACCCGGGCAGATCGCATTGGCGGTGATGCCGGTGCCCGCGTTCTCCAACGCGGTCACCCTGGTGAACCCGACCACGCCATGCTTGGCCGCCACATAGGCCGACTTGTTCACCGAGCCCACCAGGCCGTGTACCGACGCGATGTTGATGATGCGGCCTGCGCGCCGCTGCTTCATGTGCGGCAAGGCCGCTGCCGTTGCATGGAACACCGCCGACAGGTTCAGCGCCAGGATCGCATCCCACTTCTCGATCGGAAATTCCTCGATCGACGCCGTGTGCTGGATGCCGGCATTGTTCACCAGAATGTCGATGCGCCCCATCTTCGCAACTGCGCGGTCGATCATGCCTCGCACTGCCTCGCCCCGCGACAGGTCAGCACCGTCATGCGCCACGCGCACGCCGAACTCAGCTTCCAACCGGAAACGGATGCGTTCGATTTCCGCCGCCTCGCCAAAGCCATTCAATACGATATCGGCACCCTGCCGGGCCAGCGCCGTGGCGATGCCAAGACCGATACCGCTGGTGGAGCCGGTGACCACCGCAACCTTTCCGGAGAACATGGGCGAGCTTCCATTAGGCGTAGGAAGCCAGTGTAGCTCCACGGGCCAGCCCTTGTTGAATGGCATCGGCACATACCGGCCCACCGCTAGAATCGGATGCTCGCCCAGTCAACGCTCGCCAGCGGATTGGCCTTCCGTATCGCCTCCAGGAAGAGCACGAAGTCGCGGTTGAACGGCGACAGGTCGTCGGTGAACGTGACCTTCTGCCTGACGCCTTGCTGCTCGAATGCATACCCGGCAGGTACAGCAAGCCGCCGCAGGTTCCAAGCGCTCAATGTTCTCGCAGCTTGAGGCGTGTTCCTCCGAGCTACCGGCACAGCCGGCCAGCAGAACCCGGTACAGGGCGAAGAGATGAAGAACCGCGTTGCATGTCATGTGCGAGGGCTTGCCTGGAAAAACGCACCTCGTCCAGAAGGTCCTGGCCGGTGCCCTGTTCCATCGGCGTGGGCTGCCGAATCCATATCCTCACAACTTCGTACAGATCTGATGGAGCAATGCCACACCGGGCATCAATCTTGTCGTCCCTGCAAGGCATCGCCGATGCCGCGTTTCCTGGACCCGAATGAAATACTCCTGCATCGCAGCTGCCATCCTGACCCTATTGGCCGCAGAACCCGCAATCGCGTTCCCGGACTGTCCGACCCAGTACTGGTCGCCATCGTCCGTCGGTCACAAGGAACAGCTGCCCAATACTCATCGCCCCAATGAAAACAACTGCAAGATAACGGAATTCAGGGTTGATGATCATCAGTGGATGAACAGCGTCCGGCTTCCCTCGGAATTCTCATTGCTGAGAATCATCAACAGCTCCCTCGATTCCGGCAAGACGCTCAAGATTTACGGCGCAGTTCAAGGCGTGGCGGGAGATCCACTGAAGCTCGCCGCAGGCAGGTCAATCGATTTCAGGGGGAGAAGCAAAGGCCACGCTGCGTGGCTGCAACATCCGGAGTTGCACACCGCCCCCAATCAACCACAATGGCAGATCCCGCGTAACAGCGGACTGATCTCCAATGTCACACTGCGTGACGGTAAACACGCTGGACAACTTATCCTCCCGGCAACCGGCTCAGCGTTCGACACCATCACAATTCACAACGCCTCCTCGACAGAAACCAACGTACTGGGAACACACACTGCCTTTCCTGGTCAACGCATGACCGTGCTACCGAACAGCACCGCCCGCGCCGAGTTCGATCCCGTTGCAAGGCAGTGGGACTGGGTCCACACGCCCTATTCCGTGAGGACGCTCGCGCAAAGGTACCAGCGCATTTCTTCCCGTTCCATCCTGGAGCTGTACGACGGCGAATGGATCGGAAGAGTGCCTCTGCCGCTCACGCGTTATGATCGTGATAGGCACATCATCCTCTCCGACGCAGACTGGGACTCGTTGATCGACCCCAATCGCGATGCGACCTACGCACTGCGCAAAGGAGATGAGTACGAATTCATCTATATCTCCGAATGGGGACGTTGGCATGTTCTTCGCCAACCCGTCCAGCAAGAGATCCTCAGAGAGCTGAAGAACGGGCGGCTGACAGACGAAGGCTACCTGCTGACCAAGGTCTCAGCAGACGAGGGCACCGCGGCCAACAGCCAGCTCAGGCTCCCTGCTCCCCGGCAGGGTGCACGCATTGTCCTGACCAACACGTCGTCCCATACCATCCCGGTAACCTACGGTACGTTCCGTGCCAACGCTCGCCCGCGCGAACAGATTGTGTTTCGTTCCGAAAATGGCTCCACGTGGCAGCGCGAAACGGTCACCATCGACCTGGCGTTCCTTATTGATCTTAGCGCTGAAGAGGTTGAAAACAGCTGGGACGCGCACATGATCATGCGCGAGAATCTCAGGCTGGCCAACGAGGCCCTTGAGAACTCCGGCGCCACATACCGCTATAGAGAAGCCGCTGTGCGCGTCAGCCAACCCGGCGAGTTCGGCTACTTCCCGCGCAAGGAACTCTGGCGCGTGCCAACGCTGCTGTTCGATGACCGGCATGCCCTTCAATTCATGAAGGACCATGACGCCGACGGCATCTACTACGGCGGAAGCCACAGGTGGAGCAAGAATGACTGCGACTGGTATCGCTACTCCTCTGCGGCGAAATCGCTTGTCATTGCAACGTCGCTGACCTGCCCGACAACCACCTTCCGCCAGGGGGCCGGTTATGCGCACGGACTGCCCGTTGTGCTCAACCCCCGGCAACCGATACCGGTTATCGGCGCGGGGAATCAGCTCCCCTTCTACCCCACTCCCCATAAGCTGCTTCCCGATAACCGCATCGCCGTCAACCCGGGACAGGAGCACATCCTTCAGAAGATGAACGCAATGGGAGAACAGTTCTCAAAGTACTCTGAGCAGCGCAGGTAATCTCGTCCCGCGCAATCAGAAAGTTCGCTTGTACCCGATCCGTGGCGCCCGCAGCTTGCCTTCGGGCGCCACGGTAGCCCAGCGCGCCATCACTTCCAGTGATCCGGCCCCAGGAATGGCAGGCTCAACACAAACACCGGAACCGCCACCGGCACCAACGCCGCCCCCAGCACCTTGCCCGCCGCCGAACCCACACCCGGCTTGTCCTCCCTCTCCGGCAGGATCCGCTGCGCCCGCGCATTGATCGGCTGTGCCAGCTTCCCTTTCTCCGCCAGCGCAGCAGCATCGGGCAACTTCACCCGCTCGCCGTCGCCCTCGAACAGCGCGCTGTAATAGCTGCCGCCCTTCCTTGAAAGATTGCAGGCGCGGTCAAAGGCCAGCGCGTAACGGGTCCGCTCCATCGGCAGGTAGTAGCGCGCCCGCTCCTCCACAGCCTTGGCCTCACGCGGGGGTACCTCAATCCGCTCCAGCTTGAACTGCTCGGCCTGTTGCGGCGTAACCTGCTCCGGCTGCAGCAGCAGCGCATAGCTGCCGTGCACCTTGGCCTTGTCGGCCGGGTCGCGCCAATCCTCATGGAAGTACATCTGCGCGCAGGCCACCGCCTCGCGTAGCGGGCTGTCCATCAGCGCACGGTACTCGCGGAACGGCGCGGCATTGAAGCGCATCGGCTCGTCATAGCGCGGCAGCAGATACAGCTGGCCGTCGTCGGCCACAAAGGCGCTGGTGACCTCACGGTTCCAGACGTGCTCCTCCGGCCCGCTGGCGCAACCACCCAGCAGGCCAAGGCACAGAGCGGAGAGAATGAAGTAGGACGTTCGCATGTCGTGTTCGAGGGCTTCCCTGGGAAAACGGCCCCGCCCAATGAGCGAGGCCAGTTCGCCATGGTGCCACGCGCTACATCACGCGCCAAACCGGCCCAACCGCAGCGTCACAGGATGGATCGGTAGGTCCCACCCTCTACGCGCACTGCTGCACCATTGGAGGCCGCGCCCAACGGGCTTGCCAGCAGCGCCACCATCGCCGCGATCTCGTCGGCCTCGATCATCCGCGCGATCAGCGAACTGGGCCGGTAGGTCTGGAAGAAGTGCGCTTCAATCTCTGCATCGGTCATGCCCGGTCGCGGCGCGGTCTGGCGCAGGTATTCCACAATGCCGTCCGAGCGTGTGGCCGATGGCAGCACGCTGTTGACCGTCACCCCGGGTACCCCGGGTCAGCTCAGCCAGGCCACGCGACACCGCCAGCTGCGCCGACTTGCTCACCCCGTAATGCACCATGTCCGGCGGCGTGAACGCACCTACCTCGCTGAACATGAAGATCACCCTGCCCCAGTTGCGCTCCAGCATGCGCGGGAAGTAGTGCCGCGACAGGCGCACGCCGGACAGTACGTTGACCTCCAGCATCCGCATCCAGTCATCGTCGCTGATGTCGGCAAAGGCCTTCGCTTCGTAGTAGCCCAGGTTAGTGATCAGGATATCGGTATCGGGCTGTGCCGCGATCACGGCCGCCGCGCCGTCGGCGCTGGCCAGATCAGCCACCACCGTAGCCAGTTGCGCGCCCGGCGCCCCAGCGCTGATCTCGGCCATGGCTGCCTGCAGCTTTCCCGGGTCACGCCCGGTGAGGGTCACGCTTACGCCTTCGCGTGCCAACGTGCGCGCGATAGCCAGGCCAATACCGGCGGTCGCGCCGGTCACGAGTGCGGTCTTGCCCGCCAGTTGAAGATCCACGAGGTTTATCCATTGAGTAGGAAGTGGGCGTCCCGCGCGCCGAGCGCAGGACTCACCGAAAAGACAGATGTGCTGTCTGGCTTACTTCAACCGCTCCACCAACCGCTGCCCCACCTCCAGCGCCGACGCCGGGTTCTGCCCGGTAATCAGCTCGCGGTCCACCACCACATGCCCGGTCCACGGCGTGGCATTGCTGCTGAACTTCGCCCCCGCCCGCTGCAGCGCGGTCTGCGGGTAGAACTTCATCTCACCGCCGCCCAGCAGTGGCTTGGCCTGCTCTTCTTCCTGGTTGCTGATCACCGTCATCTGGTAGCCGCTGTAGATCCACTTTGGCGTAGCCGGCGTTGCACCCGCTTCCAGCTTCGCCACGAAACCACCCGCATCCGGCAGCGTGGACAGCAGCGCGATCGGCCCGTGGCAGACCAGCGCGGTGGTCTTGTTGCGCTGGTGGAAGTCGGCCAGCAGCCGGCCCAGCGCCGGGCTCTTCAGCAGGTCCTGCATCGGCGCGTGGCCACCGGGAATGTAGACCGCATCGAAACGCGCGTAGCCCTGCTGCTCCACGCGCGCCAGGCTGACCACCGGCGAGGCGGTTGGCGAGGTCAGCGCCAGTTTCTCCAGCAGGTCCTTGTGCAGCGTCAGCTGTGCGGCATCGTCGCCGAAGTACGCCGGCGTCACCGAGGACGCATCCACCGTGGGCGCCCGCCCCTGCGGCGTGGCGAAGGTCACCTCGTGGCCCGCATCCAGCAGCAGCTTGACCGGCTGCATCAGCTCGTTGAGATAGAAGCCGGTGGACAGCACCTTGCCATCCTTCAGGTCCAGGTGGTTCTCGTCGGACAGCACCACCAGCACGTTGGCGGCCTGCGCGCCGGTCGCGGCCAGGGTGAGGGCCAGCGCGGCGGCCAGCTGGGTCATCAGGTTCATGGGGAGCTCCTATCGGGGAATGGCGGCCACTTTATTCATCGCCCCAGCGGCGATAAATTGGCCCCATCGCAAAACATCTGTTCCCCGGAGAGCCAAATGAGCCGCAAGTTCGACTACCTGGGCGATGTGGAGGTGTTCCTGGCGGTGGTCGAGCACGGCTCGTTCACCGCCGGCGCGGTGGCGCTGTCCACCACGCCCTCGGTGCTGAGCCGCGCGGTCACCCGCCTGGAAGCGCGGCTGGGCCGGCAGCTGCTGCAGCGGACCACCCGCCGCGTGGGCCTGACCGACGCCGGGCGGCTGTATCTGGAGCAGGTGCGCACCGCCTTCGGCCTGCTGGACGACGCCGAGCGCGACGTACTGGCCCAGGATGGTGCGCTGGCCGGCCGCGTGCGCCTGAGCGTGCCCACCACCTATGGCCACTATCGGCTGCCGCCCGTGCTGGCGCGCTTTGCGCAGCAGTACCCGCAGGTGCAGGTGGAACTGAACATCACCAACCGCAACGTGGACCTGGTGGCCGAAGGCTTCGACCTGGCCATCCGCCTGGGCCAGCTGCCGGACAGCGGGCTTGTGGGGCGAAAGCTGGAAGACGCGCCGCTGCTGTTGGTGGCTGCGCCGGACTACCTGCGGCGCCGCGGCACGCCGCAGACGCTGGACGATCTGCAGCAGCACCTGTGCCTGCCCTTCGTGATGCCGCGCACCGGGCGGCTGGCGCCCTGGATCTTCCGCGACGACGGGCGCGACGTGGACTGGCTGCCGCGCTCGTCCATCGAGACTTCCGACGATGTGCTGGGCGTAGTGTCGCTGGCCGAACAGGGCATTGGTATCTGCCAGAGCTATGAATTCATCGTGCGCGAGCGGTTGCAGCGTGGGCAGCTGGTGGAAGTGCTGCCGCAGTTGCGCGGGCGGTCGCGGCCGTTCTCGGTGATCTATGCGCCGCATCGGCGGCAGTCGGCGGCGGCGCGGGCGATGATTGAGTTGCTGGTGGAGAATGCGGCTGAGACTGGCGTTGGTTGAAGCCGGGGTTCGTTAACGGTGTCGGGATTGAACCGTTTTTCGGGGTGTGCGGTTGATCGGGCGCCGTTGCTTGGCGAGGCGAACTAAGAACTGTTGCAAAGAAGGCCGTCGCGCTATTCGCTTGTGGCATGGGCGATTGCGCCACTTTGAATCGCAATTGGCAGAGCAGCTGCGCGAATGCGTCTGCTTGCGTCGCGTGCTGCACGAAAGGTGCGTGCAACAATAGTTCTTCGCTCTCGGATTCCGCGATTCCTTCGCGAACTTCTATTGGCATTCGAAGCGGCCGCGTAAACACCATGGCGTGCCACCGGAAAAGGGTGGCAACGGGTCTGCAAACCCGTGATGAGAGATGCACCTGTAGTTTGCGCTTGCCCGTCGGCACCGTCCTTAAACGGTGCCGGCGGGCAATCCGTCGGCCTTTCTGGCGGGCGGTGCGTGGGGGCCCTCGGGCCCACCGGTCTATGGTGCTATTTCATCCCGGTTTGCAGCCACGCATCGTCCGCCACCCTTCGCGGTGGCGCTGTTAAGCACAGCCACGGAAGCCGACGCCATGAACGAATCCGACACCTTCTCCTCGTACACCGTTGTTGAACCCATCAACGACGACACCCCCTGCCCGACCTGAACTACCTCCTCGGCATCCTCAAGCGCATGCGCGGCTGCGAGGGGGCAGATGGGCACCCTTGGCCAGAAACCGATGTGTCACCTGGCCGGCGTGTGAGCCTGGCAAGGACCGAGCGCGCAATGGTGGGAGCGCTGACGGTGCTGGAACTGCTGCATGCGGCGGATCGCTGCAGGGTGGCTGCGGACCCGGAGCGACATCTGGATGAGGGAGTTGTGGATGGCCTGTTCTTGGCTTGCCGGGGGCTGGTTGAGTGGGCTTGTCATGAGGTTAGGCCGGAGTGCCTTCCATAATCTGTCGCAAATTCAAACGGGCGCCCTCCGCCCGCACGTTCAATCAACCCTATTCAATCATCATCGATCTGGCGCACCAGACCACGTCGCTTAGGGAAACGGGTGCGCTTGGCATCCATGCGGCGATGCCAGCGTCTTCCCCTGACCGTATTAATCTTCAGGCGACGTCCACACATACTTTCACACCGCACTCCAAAATCCTAGATCCGGAGCCCGGCCTTTCGGCTGCGATGTGCGGTTGGCACAAGTATCCCGGCTGACCCTGTTGCCACCGCCTTTCCTCGCGACCGGCCGTCCCGTGGCCGGGGACGCCTTGCTGTCTGGAGGTACCTGAAAGCCACTTGCGCAACAGTCACCACCCGAGTACGCCGCCAGATCCTCAATACAGGCCCACGTAGCGAACTCCGCTCCTACCGCAGATCATGCGCATGCCGCCGGCACCCATGAGCCCTGCCCCGCGAGCGACATTCCCATAAGGGAAAGACTACATGTATCCTTAGATTACTGGCTGTCATACTTTTCAGGGACTGAAATGCGAATTGAGAAAGTCAAGGTTGAAGGTTTCCGACTTCTTCAGAACGTCGAGATCATGCTGGAAGAGAATTCGACCGTGGTAGTCGGGCGCAACAACAGCGGAAAGACCTCCCTTACCGACGTCTTTGATCGATTCATCGGGCAAAGCGGGCCTCGATTTCGGCTAGAAGACTTTTCGGCTGCTTCGCGGGCAAAATTCTTCAAAGCAAGAGCATTGAGGGAGAGTGGAGCAAAGCCAGAAGAAGTGCTCGCGGCGTTTCCGACAATTGCACTCACCCTGACATTCGCATACGACATCGTCGATCCGAATCTGGGTCCACTTGCTCCATTTGTCATCGACTTGGATATCACGTCTACCAAGGCACTGGTCCGAGTAGAGTACAAGCCGACATTGGCAACACTCCATACGCTTCTCGATGTTGCCGCGCCTGCAGAGGGCGTAGAGCAAAACACCCATTTCCTCAGGTCATTGCGCGACACGATCCCTAAGTCATATTCCGTATACGTCAGCGCCATCGACCCGACGGATTCAACCAATCGTCGTGATTTTGAGGGAAGCTCTGCACTATCGGCGCTTGTCCAATGCGATTTCGTTCGAGCACAGCGCACTCTTGATCATGCTGGCCATGGCGACGCCGATGTGATCGGAAAATTGCTGAGTACGCTTTTCAAGACGGCTACGGCCCCAACAGCCTCAGCCGCCGACCAACAACTGGCAGCGAAGCTGAAGACTTCTGTGGAAGAGATCGAGCGCGGCGTTCAAGGGGACTTTGACGCCATGCTGAAGAAGCTTCTTCCGACGATGGAAGCTCTGGGCTTTCCGAGTCTCAATGACACCGAGCTGAAGCCAGAAACATCGCTCAACGTTGAGGCACTCCTTTCCGACCACACAAGGGTGGTATACGCAGGCGCAGACGGCGTTCACCTACCAGAGGGCTACAACGGACTCGGAACGCGAAACCTCATTTATATGCTCTTGCAGTTAGAGAGCTACCACAAAATTTATCGCGCAAAGCCAACCCGCCCTGTCACGCACCTGATCTTCATCGAAGAACCAGAAGCTCATCTGCATCCTCAGATGCAGGAAGTTTTCATCAACCAACTGAACGCCGCAATCAAAAGACTTTCCGCCAATTACCCCGATGAGCCCGGATGGAAAGTGCAGTTTGTGATCACGACACACTCACCACACGTTGCAAATGCAGCCTCATTCGAGGCCGTGCGGTATTTCTTGAACGAGCTGCCTACGACGCCGAATGCGCGGCAGACGAAGATCAAGGATTTCAAGAAAGGGATGGCAAACATATCCCGTGATGATCAGGATTTCCTCCATCAGTACATGACATTGACCAAGTGTGACCTCTACTTTGCTGACAAGGCAATCATGGTAGAGGGGGCTACTGAGCGACTTCTGATGCCACGGCTGTGCGATCTCGTGGACAAGTCATTGGACGACAAACACAAGCTGGCCAGACAGTACATCACCTGCGTTGAGGTGGGTGGGGCGTACTCTCATATCTTTTACCCATTGCTCGACTTCCTTGAACTCAAGACGCTGGTTGTCACCGATTTGGATTCCACCAAGCCGGTTGAGAAGGAGAACAAGAAGGGAAAAATGATCACAACCTGGGAGAAATGCCCCGTAGCTGAAGGTCAGCGCACTTCAAATGCCGCAATCAAGGATTGGTTCCGCCCGACCAGTACAGAGGTTGGGGACGGCTGGCAGATATCACCGGCCCAGTTGCTTGCAAAGTCTGAAGAAGAAAAGATTAGCGCCTACCGGCGCATCGCGTATCAAATTCCAGAGGACCCCAAAGCTGCCGCCTGCGCGCGGAGCTATGAGGACGCGCTCGTGCTGGCCAACCCGGATCGATTCGAATGGCCCAAAGAGCAAGACGAGGCCACCGAAGCATGGGAAATCGCCAAGGGACTCGCGAAAGCAGATACCGCATTGCGATTCGCGATTCGCGAAAAGGAGTGGAAGGTGCCGCGATACATCGAGGAGGGTCTCGCTTGGCTTTCCGAGCCGCCACCACCGCCAGCACAAGTCCCAGAAGTGCAGAACGCCGCGGTGATCGTATGACAGGTCAAGTCGAAAATCCCGCACTTGAGGCAGCGAAACAAGCGCAGCTGAAAATCGACGAAGCCCTTGACGCGGGCCGTAGCTTTAGGCTTGAGGCCGGTGCGGGCGCAGGGAAGACATATTCTTTGGTTGCAGCCCTACAGCGGCTGATCCAAGAGCGCGGACCCGCTCTCGTTCAATCCGGACAAAAAGTTGCCTGCATCACCTTCACTGAAGTGGCGCGAAACGAGATCGCACAGAAAATTGAGGATCATCCCGCCATTCTCGTCGACACCATCCATGGGTTCTCCTGGGCATTTTTGCGCCAGTTTCAGAAGGCATTAAGAGATGCCCTGGCGGGGATGGAGGAGCGAAGGGAGAAGATCGAGCAAGGCGGCGGCGTCGGTACAAAACCGGTGGACTACGACTTGGGTTTCTTTGGGGTTGATGAAGACAAGATAACGCTGAGCCATGACGACATCCCGGAGCTGATGGCAAAACTCTTATACCAAGAGAAATTCAGGCGAATCTTAGGGCAGAAATTTCCTGTAATTTTTATCGATGAATACCAAGATACGCATCGCCAGTTCATGAATTCGATAACGGAGAATTACCTTAAGCCCGCCGCCGGCCCGCTTATTGGACTCTTCGGAGATCACTGGCAAACCATTTATCGAAGCGAGTACGAGCTGGCGCAGTATCCAATCGAAGAGATCGCCAAAGGCTCGAACTTCCGATCTGCGCCAGCCATCGTGAACGTACTCAACAGGCTGCGCCCTGAACTACAGCAGGCGGAGCATGACCCGGAAGCAAAGGGCGAAGCCCGGTTCTTTCACACGAATTCCTACCGAGGTGAGCGAACAAGTGACAGACATTCTAAAGAGGACCTGCCACCACAATTGGCGCGAGAAACCCGAGAGGCTCTGACGCGGCGCCTTCGGAACGAAGGGTGGGATATGAGTAAAACAAAGGTACTTATGCTCACTCACAATGTCTTGGCAGCGGAGCAAGGCTATCCAAATATCGCAGAGATCTTTAGCGGGCGCACCGACCTTTTCGCAAAAAAGGAAGACCCAACGATCAAGTTCTTCGCTGAAGTTGTTGAGCCGATGTGCGCTTCTTACGCCTGTTCGCGCTATGGAGAAATGTTCAAGATACTTGGCTCGGGTCCAGCGATTACCAGACATGAAGACAAGGAAAATTGGCGTCGGGATATGGATGCTCTTCAGATGCTACGGACGGAAGGCACGATCGGCCAAGTTATCGATTGTTTGCAATCAACCAAGCGGCCGCCCATCCCCGACCGCGTCCTGCGGCGTGAAGAAGAACTTAGGCACTTGGATGGCGCCCCGATTCCCGAGGAGTCGTCGGTGCTCCAACGGCACAGCAAGCTGCGCGACGTTCCATATCGTGAAGTCATCGAGGTAGTCAAATTCATTGAGAAGCAAACCTCATTCGCAACCCAACATAGCGTCAAGGGCGCTGAGTTCGAGAACGTTCTTGTCGTACTGGGTGGCGGCTGGAATCACTACAACTGGCCGCAGCTTCTTGAATTGATTCATACTAAAGCGTTAAATGCCAAGAACAGCAAAGGCTTTTACCGCGCCCGCAATCTCTTTTACGTATCCATATCCCGACCCATGACACGTCTCGCTGTACTTGCGACCCAATCCATTCCCCCCCGCGCGCTCGAAGCAGCCAGTCATCTGTTCGGGGCTGTTAACGTTGAAGAGCTTAAGGTGGGGACGTGAGGCACGCTCGGGTTTGTAGAGGGACTGCATCTTGCGAACATTTGATTGGTCTTCAGCTTTCTCCATCGGCTTAAGGGAGTGCTAGCATAATAATTGGGAGCTTTTGAATGCTATATCCAGCTTGGTGCGACGTAAATATCCAGGACCAGAACAACAAGCAGCTGTGGAGACTATCCGAGCGAGATGGAGGAAGAGCTGCCATCGAAGCTACACTCACTACTCGGATCCGATCTCACTACGACAATCTGGACGCGATAGCTGAGGACGTCCGTGAGCTGGGATATCCAGGCGCGGCGGCAATTTTGGCTGAGCGCATGCCGCGCTCCCCGCGCGCACGTTCAGGAGAGCTTGGCGAGATCCTCGCGACCGAGTTGGTCGAAGAACATCTTGAGTTCGAGGTCCCGGTCCGTCGCCTTCGATACAAGGATGGTAGAGAGATGGCGCTGCGTGGCGATGACTTCGTCGGTCTAAAGCTCGATGCTCAACAAACTCTGCACTTCTTGAAAGGCGAATCGAAGAGTCGCGCAAACCTCGCCAATGCCACCATTTCGGAGGCACGAGAAGCGCTATCCAGAGACGATGGGAGACCTACAGCTACATCTCTCCTCTTCGTCGCGGATCGACTCATGGAGGGCGAAGGCGAACGCCGGCAGATGGGCAGACTGATTCGCAACGAAGTCTCCAGTCGAGCCGCGCCTCCGGGGCGGACTAGTCATATGCTGTTTACCTTGTCCGGCAATGCCACGCCTCAGGCGCTACTCGACGATCTTGCGGCGGCGGATCTGGTTCGTCCCCATCTTTCTGCGCACCTGCGCATAGAAGACCATCAGGCATTCATCCAAGCCTGCTACGAGAGGGCCCTGGCGCTTGGAAACGACTGAAGAACTTACTGCATTCTTGCGCGACATCACGCAGGACGGATATCGAGGCCGCCTCCAGGCCCGGGGTCAAGCTAGGGCCCTGATTCGCCATGAAGGAAACTTGCCACCCGACGCTCCCGCTTTCAGCGAAGAGATCGATTCCGATCTTGCGGACTATGGCCTCTCAGTACTACGCGCTTCCTTAGCGCTGCGCGAACTTGGAGGCGATGCAGAAACTTGGCGAAAGGGCTTCCTGCAGGCGGCCGGAGCCTTTGAGGCCTTAGTTCAGAACGGATCGCCGGCCGACGCATCTCGAGGGTTCTACCGGACGGCAGGGGCTGCTTCTTATCACTTGGCCAACTACTCTGCGCTGGCATTTTCGCTTCTGACACAAGCTCAGGCCGATCAGAACCGTTCGCCCGTGGAGGATGCGCTCACGCTTCTCATCGTGCGCGATCTTCAAGGTCTGGGCCAGCGTGCGAGGGCGTGGCTTAGCAGCCCAGCTAACCGCGATGAGGGAATCGCCAGGGAAGCGGCCGAGGGAGCGCTTGACCCCGACGGGATCGTCTCGCGTGTGGCGACGTCGACAATGTTCAGAGCGTTGGTGTTCTTTGAGTTTGCTCTGCAAACCGGCCAAGAGTCCCTAGTCGTAGAAGCTCGAAACCTGCTGAGGCGGTCGATTTCGTTGACCAAAGCGGCAAGCGCGGTGTCACTCTGGTGGATTCTTCGGATCACTGCGAACCTGATCGATGATCTTTGGTCAAGCAGTCTGCACAAGGTTCTTCCCTCCGAAGGCCCACCAGGCTCGCGAGACTACGCGCAGCTCCGGAAGCTTTTTGTGGCCGAGTTGTACAGCAGGAAGTCCTCTGAGGTCGAACTGTGGCCTTCTCAACTGCAGGCGGCACAACGAGCCGTCGACGTGTCCGACGACCTAGTGGTGGCTCTCCCCACAAGCGCCGGCAAGACGCGGATTGCAGAGATCGCCGCATTGATGGCTCTGGCGTGTGGTCGACGCGTTTTGATCGTCACACCACTCAGAGCATTGTCGGCTCAGACCGAACGTTCCTTCCGCAAGACGTTCACACCTCTTGGATTTTCCGTCTCGTCACTGTATGGAAGCAGCGGCATAGCGGGAACTGACGAGGATGCGCTGCGGGAACAGAGCATCGTCATAGCGACCCCAGAGAAGTTGGACTTTGCTTTGCGGAACGACACAGACATCATCAATGACGTCGGCTTGATCGTGCTAGATGAAGGTCATCTGATCGGCCCAAGCGAACGCGAGATCCGCTACGAGAATCTGGTGCAGCGGTTACTGCGGCGCACGGACCACGGCGAGCGCCGGATTGTTTGTCTTTCGGCAATTCTGCCGGCGGGCGATCAACTCAACGATCTAACTGCGTGGATTCGCAGTGACACACCTGGCGATCCGATCCAGTCTAGTTGGCGCCCCACACGCCAGCGCTTCGGCACCCTATCTTGGATCGGAAATTCCGCTCGGCTGGGCTTTGACCTTGAGCCTGATGGCCCGTTCATTCGACACTTTGTGCCAGAAGCTCCGCCTATTCGGCCTCGTCGGAAAGCGTTTCCCAAGGACAACAAGGAACTGACGCTCGCAGCCGCGTGGAGGTTCTCTGAGCAAGGCAAACGAGCTCTTGTCTTTTGTACCCAGCGAGATCATGTTGAAGGATTTGCGAAGACTGCCCTAGATCTGCAGCGACGGGGCTTTCTGCCGTCCCTGCTTGCCATTGCCAAGGAGGTTGAACGTGCGATGGCCGTAGGCAGGGAGTGGTTAGGCGCTGAACATCCGGCAGTACGCTGTCTGGCCATCGGTGTTGCGATTCATCATGGGCGTCTTCCTGGCCCCTTCTTGCGGGAAGTGGAGGGACTGCTTGCCGCCGGCGTCTTACGCGTTACCGTGGCATCGCCCACCTTGGCGCAAGGTTTGAACCTCAATGCGGCGGTGCTCCTGATCCCGAGTTTGTACAGGGCGGGCACCCTGATCACGGGTGAGGAATTTGCCAACGTCGCAGGTCGCGCTGGTCGCGCGTTCGTGGATCTCGAAGGGCTCGTGATCCACGTCATGCATCAACCGGACAATTGGCGCCACCAGCAATGGAGGCAGTTGGTCACGTCGGCGAAGGCCCGGTCACTCTCTAGCGGCATCATTGTCGTGGTCAACGAGGTCGTGCGGCGCCTCGCCACGTCGGGTGTGTTTTCGCGTGAGGATGCCATGGAGTACCTGTCTAGCACGCGAGATGCTTGGTTTCCGGAAGCAGCTGATGGCGAGCTGGAGTCAGACTCAATGGAGAGCCTTATTGAGCGGTTGGATGCAACCGTCCTCGGGCTCATTGAAGCGCTTGACGCGCAAAGCGCGGATCTACCAAGGCTGATCGACGAAGCCCTTTCGGGCTCACTTTGGGCGAGGCAAATCGCCCGTCTTGGCGCCGTCGAGAAGCAGAATCAATTGTGGATTCTCCTCAGCAGAGCACGACTCATTTGGAACAAGACAACGGTCGAGCAACGGAAAGGGCAGTTCGCGATGGGCGTGGGACTGGAATCGGGCCTCGCAATCGATGCATTGGCTGCCGAGCTGACTCAGCTTCTTGACCGTGGCGATGAGGCCGCTCTCGCCAGCGACGCAGATGCCCTCATCGCTGCACTTGTCGGAATGGGAGAACGGCTTCTTGCCATCCGCCCCTTTGTGCCAGATGACCCGCTGCCGGCGAACTGGAGAGACTTGCTGGCCACTTGGGTGCATGGTCAGGATGTAGCGGCCATCGGCCAAGAGGCGATGCGAATTGTGGACGATGCATTTGTCTATCGCCTGGTCTGGGCGATTGAAGCGCTCCGGATGAATCGGCGCATCAATGGAGGCGAGTCAGAACTGCCCGTAGAAGGAGCCGCTGCCGCGTGCCTGGAAGCTGGACTACCATCCAACGCCATGGCCATGCTTGTTCGAGCCGGACTGCCCTCACGGGTTGCCGCCAAGACAGTCGTAGAGCAGCTCGCGCCCGGGTTCACGAATCGCGCAGAAATGAAAGCCTGGCTACGATCGGCAGAAGTGGCAGCCTTCGACCATGCTCCTGAATGGCCCACGATTGAGACGCACGCAATCTGGCAGCAATTTCGACGCGACGCACTTTCAAGCGTGGACGGCAAGTGGACGTCACAGGAGTGGACCATGCAATGGTCGACAGACTCGGCAGTGCCTCTGCGCGTCGAAGTTGACCCTCAAAGTGGGCAAGTCTCGATCACGACGCCTGACTTTTCTCAGCTCACCACGATCAACCAGAGGCTTCGGACTGAAGCTCCAAGCCTATTTGAAGTCGCAGCGCTGCGGGACGGCACAAATGTCAGCATACGCCGCATTGGTCGAGGCGAGGCCCACTGGGTGGAAGAAGGGGAGTGAGCTGACGCGGATGTAAAGACGAGCTCATCTACTTTGCAGTAGATCTTTCAGCTGCTTCTAGGCAAGAGCTGGCAAAGACCTTCTGGGTCATAAAGGTCGAGGCCGGGAGATATGCTCCGGTCCTCGATCCTTGCCGTCAGTTCCAAAGCCGACCAATTCCGCTGACCGGCGATATTTATCGATAGCCGCCATGACGCGTTGACTCATAGATCAACGCGCGGCGTCGCACTCTCAATAGCTCAATATAGTCCTCAATGGACTTATTTC
Source organism: Stenotrophomonas maltophilia group sp. RNC7 (assembly GCF_030910085.1). Lineage (NCBI taxonomy): Bacteria > Pseudomonadati > Pseudomonadota > Gammaproteobacteria > Lysobacterales > Lysobacteraceae > Stenotrophomonas > Stenotrophomonas maltophilia group sp. RNC7. Next base: position 98,491 of record NZ_JAVFVN010000648.1, read on the forward strand.
ACTCCCATTCAATAGTCGCCGGCGGCTTCCCCGAGATGTCATAAACAACCCGCGACACCCCCCGCAACTCATTGATGATCCGGTTGCTCACCGTCCCCAGGAACTCATACGGCAGATGCGCCCAATGCGCCGTCATGAAATCAATCGTCTCCACGGCCCTTAGCGCAATCACCCACTCATAAGCGCGCGCATCGCCCACCACGCCCACCGACTTCACCGGCAGGAACACGGCAAACGCCTGGCTGGTCTTGTCGTACAGATCCGCCTTGCGCAGCTCATCAATGAAGATGGCATCGGCCTTGGCCAGCAGCTCGGCGTACTCGCGCTTCACTTCGCCCAGGATACGCACGCCCAGGCCCGGGCCCGGGAACGGGTGACGGTAGACCATGGTGCGCGGCAGGCCCAGCTCCACGCCCAGGCGGCGCACTTCGTCCTTGAACAGCTCGCGCAGCGGCTCCACCAGGCCCAGCTTCATGTGCTCCGGCAGGCCGCCCACGTTGTGGTGGCTCTTGATCACATGCGCCTTGCCAGTCTTGCTGCCGGCCGACTCGATCACGTCCGGGTAGATGGTGCCCTGCGCCAGCCACTTGGCGTTCTTCAGCTTGTTCGACTCTTCGTCGAAGATCTCAACGAACAGGTTGCCGATGATCTTGCGCTTGGCTTCTGGGTCGCTCACGCCTTCCAGCGCGGCGAAGTAGCGGTCGGCGGCATTCACGCGCACCACCTTCACGCCCATGTGCTCGGCGAACATCGCCATCACCTGGTCGCCTTCCTGCCAGCGCAGCAGGCCGGTATCCACGAACACGCAGGTCAGCTTTTCGCCGATGGCCTTGTGCAGCAGCGCAGCCACCACGGACGAATCGACGCCGCCGGACAGGCCCAGGATCACTTCGTCATCGCCCACCTGCTCGCGCACGCGGGCGATCTGGTCGTCGATGATGTTGGCGGCGGTCCACAGGGTCTGGCAGCCGCACACATCCACCACGAAGCGGCGCAACAGCGCCTGGCCCTGCAGGGTGTGGGTCACTTCCGGGTGGAACTGCACGCCGTACCAGCGCTTTTCTTCGTTGGCCATGGCGGCCACCGGAATGCGGTCGGTGGTGGCGGTGATGGTGAAGCCCGGCGGCGCAACGGAGACGTGGTCGCCGTGGCTCATCCAGACATTCAGCTTCGGCTCGCCGCCGTGGTCGCTCAGGCCCTTGAACAGCGCATCGGGGTTGATCACGTTCACTTCGGCGTGGCCGAATTCGCGCTGGTCAGCGGCTTCGGTAGCGCCACCCAGCTGCGCGGCCAAGGTCTGCATGCCGTAGCAGATGCCGAAGATCGGCAGGCCGCTGTCGAACACTTCCTGCGGCGCGGCCGGCGCACCCGGCAGCGTGGTCGATTCCGGGCCACCGGAAAGGATGATGCCCTTGGCGCCAAACGCGGCGATCTCGGCCGGGTTGTGGTCCCACGCCCAGATTTCGCAGTAGACGCCCAGCTCGCGGATGCGGCGGGCGATCAGCTGCGTGTACTGCGCGCCGAAATCGAGGATGAGGATCTTGTCGTTATGGATGTTGGTCATGGTGCCGTTCCAGTGGTGTTTTTCGCAGCGCCCGGCGCTTCAAGGCTCTGCGTCAGCGTGGCGATGAACGCCTCGCGTTGTTGAATATGTGAGGGGTCTTCCTCGTCCCAGCGCAGCATCAGCAGGCCGTGCGGTGCGTCGGGGTTGGCGCGGTCGGCGCGCGGCAGCTCGGCGATTTCCTGCACTTCGGTGCCGGGCACGATGCGCCGTTGCAGCGCAGCCATCGAGACGCCCGAATCCGTAGCGCCCCAGGACGCCCAGCGCACGCTCATCCGCGCGGGCTCCAGCGCGCCAAGTACCGGCGTCAGCACCGGATCATCCGGCCCGTGCAGCAGCTCGGTAATGCATTGCAGGATGACCTGCAGCGGGCGCTCGCCGGTACCTTTCAGCAGCCAGCGCTGTTCGCCTGCGGGCTGCACCTGCCAGCCCTTCGGCAGCGAGAACGCGTTCTGGCAGGCCTGCACGTCCTGCAATTGCGAAACCGCCGCGCCCGGAGACCCGGAGCGCGGCGGCGGTTCGGACAACGAACAGCCTGCCATCAGCAGGCTGCCCGTAATCGCAAGAGCAGTTCGCAAGCGCATCAGGCGCGGTAGTTCGGCGGCTCTTTGGTGATCGTCACGTCGTGGACGTGGCTCTCACGCTGGCCGGCGCCGCTGATCTTCACGAACTTGGGCTTGCTGCGCATGTCTTCGATGGTGGCGCAACCCACGTAGCCCATGGTGGCGCGCAGGCCGCCCATCAGCTGGTGGATGATGCCGCCCACCGGGCCGCGGTACGGCACGCGGCCTTCGATGCCTTCCGGCACCAGCTTGTCGGCGGTGGCGGCGTCCTGGAAGTAGCGGTCCTTCGACCCCTTCTCCATGGCAGCCAGCGAACCCATGCCGCGGTAGCTCTTGTACGAACGGCCCTGGTACAGCTCGGTCTCGCCCGGCGATTCCTCGGTACCGGCCAGCAGGCCGCCGACCATGATGGTCGAGGCACCGGCGGCCAGCGCCTTGCCGATGTCGCCCGAGTAGCGGATGCCACCGTCGGCGATCAGCGGGATGCGGTCCTGCAGGGCTTCGGCCACCAGGTCGATGGCGGTCACCTGCGGCACGCCGACGCCGGCGACGACGCGGGTGGTGCAGATCGAGCCCGGACCGATGCCGACCTTGACCGCGTCCGCGCCGCTGTCCAGCAGCGCCAGTGCGGCTTCGCCGGTGCAGATGTTGCCACCGATGACCTGCACGTTCGGGAAGTTCTTCTTGACCCAGCTGACGCGGTCCAGCACGCCCTGCGAGTGGCCGTGCGCGGTATCAACCACGATCACGTCCACGCCGGCGGCGACCAGCGCTTCCACGCGGCGGTCGGTATCGCCACCCACGCCGACGGCAGCGCCGACCAGCAGGCGGGTCGACAGATCCTTGGCAGCGTTCGGGAAGTCGGTGTTCTTCTGGATGTCCTTGACGGTGATCAGGCCACGCAGCTCGAACGAATCATTGACCACCAGCACCTTTTCGATGCGGTTGCGGTGCAGCAGCTGCAGCACTTCGTCAGACGCGGCGCCTTCCTTGACCGTGATCAGGCGATCCTTCTTGGTCATGATGTGGCGGACCGGATCGTCCAGCTCGGTCTCGAAGCGCATGTCGCGGTGGGTCACGATGCCGGCCAGCAGGCCGTCGCTGCCCACCACCGGCACGCCGGAGATGTTGTGCGCCTGGGTCAGGGCCAGCACGTCGCGGATGGTGGTTTCCGGGCCGACGGTGATCGGGTCGCGGATGACACCGGCCTCGAACTTCTTGACCTTGGCCACTTCCGCGGCCTGCTGTTCCAGGCTGAGATTCTTGTGGATGATGCCCATGCCGCCGAGCTGGGCCATGGCGATGGCCAGGCGGGCTTCGGTGACGGTATCCATGGCTGCGGACAGGATCGGAAGCTTCAGCTTCAGGTCTCGGGTCAACCGCGTTTCGAGGTTGACGTCCTTGGGCAGGATGGTCGAGTGGGCGGGGACGAGCGAGACGTCGTCGTAAGTGAGTGCTTCAGCCTGGATGCGCAGCATCGGCATACCCGAGATGTGGGGAAGCGCGACATTTTACCCCTTTTCAGGGGCCAAGAACAGCATTTTTGGTAGCCAGAATTGGAACTTCGCGCGACACAGTGTCGCACCCGCTCACCTGTAGAGCCGAGCCCACGCTCGGCTGCTTTCCGCCAGACCGCGATGAGCCGAGCATAGGCTCGGCTCTACAGCAGGCCCAAGGCCCGGTGCCGCCTTTGGTAGGTGCCAACAGCAGGTCAGCTCAGCGCTTCCGCCGCTTCCAGGGTGTTCTGCATCAGCGTGGCCACGGTCATCGGGCCCACACCACCCGGCACCGGGGTGATCCAGCTGGCCCGCTGGGCAGCCGCTTCAAACCCTACGTCGCCCACCAGGCGGCCGTCATCCAAGCGATTGATACCCACATCGATCACCACCGCGCCCGGCTTCACCCACTCGCCCGGCACGATGCCCGGGCGGCCGACCGCCACCACCAGGATGTCGGCGTTGCGCACGGCCTGTTCCAGCACGTCCTTGGGGGTGAACTTGTGGCAGCTGGTCACGGTGCACCCGGCGATCAGCAGTTCCAGGCCCATCGGACGGCCGACGTGGTTGCTCACGCCCACGATGGTGGCGTTGCGGCCGCGCACCGGCTGGTCGGTGTGGCCCAGCAGCGTGGTGATGCCGCGCGGGGTACACGGGCGCAGGCCGAACTCGCGCAGGGCCAGGTGGCCGACGTTTTCCGGGTGGAAACCGTCCACGTCCTTGCGCGGGTCGATGCGCTGGATCAGCCGGCGCGCGTCGGGGATCCCCGGCAGCGGCAGCTGGATCAGGATGCCGTGGATCTTCGGGTCGGCGTTGAGCTGGTCGATCAGGTCAAGCAGCTCGGCTTCGGTGGTACCGGCCGGCAGATCGTAATCATGTGCTTCGATGCCGACCTTCTCGGCGGCACGGCGCTTGTTGCGCACGTACACCGTCGAGGCCGGGTCGCCACCGACCAGCACCACGGCCAGGCCCGGGCGGCTGCCACCGGCGGCCACGCGGGCGTCGACGCGCACCTTCAGGCTGTCGAGCAGGTCCTCGGCGATGCGGCGGCCATCAAGGATGCGGGCAGGATGCTGGGGGGCGGAATCGGTCATCGGAGGCAGGCGTGGGGCGGCGGGGACGCTATTGTCCCCGATTCAGGCCCCCTCGCCCACCGCCACGGTACCAATCCCACCCGCCCTTGTAGAGCCGAGCCTACGCTCGGCTCACGCGCGCAGCGCGGCTTTTTCGCAACCTGACCGAAGAGCAGCCGAGCATGGGCTCGGCTCTACAACCGTCCGGCCCGCCCTTGTAGAGCCAAGCCTACGCTCGGCTCACGCGCGCAGCGCGGCTTTATCGCAACCTGACCGAAGAGCAGCCGAGCATGGGCTCGGCTCTACAACCGACCGACCCGCCCTTGTAGAGCCGAGCCTACGCTCGGCTCACGCGCGCAGCGGGGGGTACATCGCAATTTGGCCGAAGAGCAGCCGAGCATGGGCTCGGCTCTACTCTTCCTCTTCCGGCACATCCTGCGGGTTCAACGTCTTGCTTGCCCGCTTCGGCGCGGTGAACGGCGTCGGCGTCGGCACGCCCTGGCCGGCGTTGCCAAACACCATCTTGGCGCCGGCATTCAGACCACCACCAGCAATTTCCAACTCGAAACGCTCGGCATCGCGGCGGCGGATCTGCTCGGCAATCTCCACCGCGTCATCCTCATCCGCACCCAGTTCCACCAGCGCGGCCTGGCCAAACAGCACCGCCGATTCAAACGTCTCGCGGATCTGGAAATCGACACCGGCATGGATCAACCGCAGCGAATGCTCGCGGTCGAACGAGCGCACCATCAGCTTGGCCTGTGGGAACTCGTGCGACACCAGTTCGACGATGCGGTCGGCGGCCTCGGCCTTGTCCACGCACACCGCAATCGCACGTGCGGTGGCCGCGCCCGAAGCATGCAGCACATCCAACCGCGTGCCGTCGCCGTAATAGATCTTGAAACCGAAGCGCGCCGCGCTCTGGATCATCTCCACATCGTTGTCGATGATGGTCACGTCCACGTCGCGCGCCAGCAGCGACTGGCTGGCGACCTGGCCGAAGCGACCGAAGCCGATCAGCAGCACGCTGCCGGACAGGCCGTCGGCCTCGTCCACGCCGTCCATGTTCACCGTCGGCTTCGGCGCGATGCGCTTGTAGACCAGCACCACCAGCGGGGTCAGCGCCATCGACAGCACTACCATGGCGGTGAAGTTGGCATTGATCTCCAGGTTGATCACGCCGGCCGATGCCGCGGCGGAGAACAGCACGAAGGCGAACTCGCCGCCCTGCGCCATCAGCACGCCGCGGTCCAGCGCCTGCGCGTGGTCGCTGCCCATGACGCGCGCGACCACGTAGATGCACAGCGCCTTGGCCGCCATCAACGCCAGCACCAGGCCGAGGATCAGCTGCCAGTTGCCAGCTACCACGCCCAGGTCCAGTGCCATGCCCACGCTGAGGAAGAACAGGCCCAGCAGGATGCCGCGGAACGGTTCGATGTCCGCTTCGATCTGGTGGCGGAAGGTCGATTCGCTCAGCAGCACGCCGGCCAGGAACGCGCCCATCGCCATCGACAGGCCGGACAGCTGCATCAGCAGCGCCGCGCCCAGCACCACCAGCAGCGCGGCGGCGGTCATCACCTCGCGCGCCTTCGATTCGGCCAGTACGCGGAACAACGGGTTGAGCAGGAAGCGGCCGACCAGCACCAGGCCGACGATGGCACCGACGCCGATGGCCACCGACAGCCAGCGCGAACCCTCGCCATCGGCACTGCCCGCGCTCGGCGCCATCCACGCCACCAGCGCCAGCAACGGCACGATCAGCAGGTCTTCGAACAGCAGGATGGAGACGATCTTCTGCCCCGACGGCAGCGCGATGTCACCGCGCTCGGCCAGCAGCTGCATCACCACCGCAGTGGAGGTGAGCACGAAGCCGGTGGCGCCGATGAAGGCCACCTGCCACGGCAGGCCGAACAGCTTGGCGATGCTGGTCAGCACCAGCGCACAGGTGACGATCTGCAGCGTGCCCAGCCCGAAGATCTCCTTACGCAGGCTCCACAGGTGCGAGGGCCGCATTTCCAGGCCGATCACGAACAGGAACATGACCACGCCGAGTTCGGCGGTATGCAGGATGGCCTGCGGGTCGGAGAACCAGCCCAGCCCGAACGGTCCGATCGCCAGGCCAGCGGCGAAGTAGCCCAGCACCGAGCCCAGGCCGGCCCGGCGGAACAAAGGCACCATCACCACCGCCGCGCCCAGCAGGGCGACGACCTTGACCAGCTCGCTGGTCGCTGCTTCTACCGCCATGCGGTGTGTTCCCCAAGATCCAGAATCGGGTTCAACAATAGAGCAATGCCGATGACGGCAATAGCACGCATGTTGCGCCGGATTGTCTTGAAGGTGGAACGATGGCGGGGCCCGCCCCAGCATCATCCCGAAACCATGCACATGCTTGGGTGGGCGCCATGACCTGTAGAGCCGAGCCTACGCTCGGCTGCTCTTCGTGCCGAGGCCAGAAGCAGCCGAGCATGGGCTCGGCTCTACAGTAGATCCACGCCATGCGTGGATGACGCACAGCCGCCGCGCCCCGGTAGATCCACGCCATGCGTGGATGGATCCCCGGCCAGCCTCACCCCCCCCGGCAGAACGCGGCGTAATCGATATACCCCGGGAATGGCACACCCGGCGCACATACCGGGCACTGCGGGTCCGGGCGGATGCCGGTCTCGCGGAAGCGCATGCCCACCGCATCGAAGCGCAGCAGGCGCCCCACCAGCGGCTCGCCAATACCCAGCAGCAGCTTCAGCACCTCGGTGGCCTGCAGCACGCCGGCCAGGCCAGGCAGCACGCCCAGCACACCGGCCTCGGAACAGTTCGGCGCGAACTCCGGCGGCGGTGGCTCCGGGAACAGGCAGCGGTAGCACGGCGCCACGCCACGCTGGCGGCCAGCGTCAAACACGCTTACCTGGCCGTCAAAGCGCTCGATGGCGGCATAGACCAGGGGCTTGGCGTGCTTGATGCAGGCGTCGTTGAGCAGGTAGCGCAGCGGGAAGTTGTCCGAGCCGTCCAGCACCACGTCCACGCCGTCCAGCAATGCATCCACGTTCTCAGAGGTCACCCGCTCCGGCACCGCCTCGACCTCGATGGAGGGATTCAGCGCCAGCAGGCGCTCGCGAGCGGAATCGACCTTGAGCTGGCCGACGCTGGCTTCGGTATGCACGATCTGCCGGTGCAGGTTGCTGCGCTCCACGCGGTCGTGGTCGGCAAAGCGCAGGTGCCCTACCCCGGCGGCGGCCAGATAGAAGCCGGCTGGCGCACCCAGGCCGCCCGCGCCCAGCACCAGCACGCGTGATTGCTGCAGCCGGCGCTGGCCGGCCTCGCCGACCTGTGGCAGCAGCAGATGCCGCGAATAGCGATCAAAGAAATCGCGGTCGGCGGCGCTGGCCAGCGGCTGCACCAAGGGCAGCGACTGCTCGCGCCAGGCCACGGTACCGCCCGTCACGGAAGCGACGTTTGTGTAGCCGGCCTCCAGCAGGAACTGCACGGCATCGGCCGAGCGCTTGCCGCTCTGGCAGATCAGCAGGATCTCCTGGTCGCGCTGCGGCAGATGCGCGGCCGGGTCGGCCTGCAGCTCGCCCTTGGCCACGCCGCGCGCGCCCTCGGCCATGCCGCCGGCCCGTTCGTGCGCCTCGCGCACATCGATCAGCACGGCGCCGTGGGCCAGGCGCTCGCGCGCCTGCGCGGGGGAAAGCTCTTGGATGCTCATGGCCGCATTATCGCGCAGACGCCTTCGCCGCGCCTTGCCCCGAACATGGCACCATGCGGGCGTTGCCCCCTGCATCCCGGAACCGCTGCATGCGTGATGCCACCGAATTCTGGCGTGACCCGCGCATGCCCTTCGTCGAAAGCCGACGGGCGTGCGACAGCCGCGCCTGCCACCGCCCGCACAGCCATGACACCTTCTCGATCGGCGCCGTGGACGCCGGCAGCAGCCTGTTCACCGGTGCTGCGGAAGGACCGCGCCTGCTGCAGCCCGGCAGCCTGGTCGGCGTGCCCGCAGGCCGCGTGCACGCCTGCAACCCCCTGCCCGGCCAGGTCTGGAGCTACCAGATGCTGCATCTGGACGCGCGCTGGATGGCCGAGGTCCGCGCCGAGTATGACGACCTGCCCGAACCCGACTGGCAGCAGGAACCGATCCGGATTTCCAACCATCGCCCGCGCTACCAGCAGTACTGCCAGCTCAACCAGACGCTGTTCTCCGACGATCCGGTCAGCGTCAAGGAAGCTGCCCTGATCGCGTTCGTCGGCGATCTGGATGAACACGATGGTGTAGCCGTGGCTGGCCCGCCTGAAGATGCCGCATTACAGCAGCGGCTGCAGCCGGTGATGGACGTTCTGCGCCAGCGGCTCGAACACACCCCGGCCCTGCAGGAGCTGGCATCGCTGGCAGGCATGAGCCGCTACCAGCTGATCCGCGCCTTCCGGCGTGCCACGGGCCTGACCCCGCACGCCTGGCAGATCGACCAGCGCATCCAGGAGGCCCGGCGGCGGCTGTGCGAAGGGCAGGCACTGGCCGTGGTCGCCCATGCATTGGGGTTCGCCGACCAGAGCCATTTCCAGCGGGTCTTCAAGGCCCACGCCGGTGCGACCCCGGGCCAGTACCGGCGCTGAGCCTGCAATAACGTTCAATACCATCGCGCGGCGCATCCCCACACTGGCGCCCCCGCCAGCCGCCGCCGGACCCGATGGAACAGTTCCTGGTCATCGCCACCGTACATTTTCTCGCCCTGCTCTCACCCGGCCCCGACTTCTTCCTTGTTGCGCGCACTGCGATCACCTCTGGCTGGCGCACCGCCAGTGGCGCCTGCGCAGGCATCGCCCTCGGCAATGGCGTCTTCATCGTGGCCGCCTTCACTGGAATGGCCATGCTGCGCGCAGGTAGCGCAGGGTTCATTGCGGTGCAGTTGGCGGGCTGCGGGTTCCTGCTGTACCTCGGCACGCTGTTCCTGCGCCATGCGGGTTCGACGACGCTGCAGGCATCTGACGCTGCCGCCGGATCGCGAGCGGACGGTGCCCACGGATGGTGGAAGGCGGCAGGGCTGGGCGCCCTGTCTGCGCTGCTGAACCCGAAGAATGCGCTGTTCTACGCAACGTTGGCGGCAATGCTCAACGGCCCGCAGGCCAGCACCGCAACGAAGTTCTTCTATGGCGCGTGGATGTTCGGCATCGTCCTGCTATGGGATCTGCTGGTAGCCGCGCTGGTCGGCCACCCGTGGGTGCTGGGCCGATTCGCACGCGCCCTGCCTTGGCTGGAGCGCGCCGCAGGGCTCCTGATGATTGCGCTGGCGCTATGGATCGTCGTGTCGCTGTGGGTGGGCTGATACCGGCGATTCGCGCCTGTCGCAATAGCGTTCAATACGGCGCGTCCGCACCAGCCCACACTCGGCACTTTCTGTAGGTCGGTGGCAGGTTTACGTGCAGCAGTTCTTCATCGTCGCGGTGCTGTACGGCTTCGCCATGCTCCTGCCTGCTTCCAATCACGCGAAGATCCTGCGCACCGCAATGGGCGCGGGCGGGCACGCCGCCATGGCCGCGTCGTTCGGTATCGCCATCGGTACGGGCGTCATCTGCGCCATGGCTTTCGTTGCAGCGGCCATGCTGGGAAACCGCGGCCTGTGGACGCTGGCGATGCAGTGCACGGGCTGCCTCCTGCTGTTGCGCCTGGCGGGCATGTGCCTGCGCGATGCCGGGCTGACCACCCTCTCTCCGCTTTCCCTGCAGATACCCTGGGGCCTGAGGGCCCGCTCCCGTTGGCCGCACGCCGAGGCTGGATGCCTGTTGGCGCTCGCCAGCACCAGCAACTGGATGCTGCAGTTCGCGGTGGCTGCCCTGCTTTCCGGCCTCGTTGCCGACACTGGCACCAAGGCCGCTTACGTGGCCGGCCTGAGCGGCGTCGCGCTGTCGCTCGGCCTGCTGATGGCATGGCTCGGCAGCCATCTGCGCTGGGCACGGAGGTATTGCCGACTCCTTCCGTGGCTGGAGCATGCCGCAGGCCTGGTGACCGGGGCGGTGTCGGTGGCGTACCTGGCAGGAGCATTGGGTACCACCCTGGTCTGGGCAAGCATCACGGGGCAGGCGCGGCTGCCGGAATCGATGATGGCCGCACCCCGCAGCATCCCATGCGCCTTGCCACATTGCCGCGCACGTCGCGGCGGTCGCCCAGATCGAGATCTGTAGAGCCGAGCCCATGCTCGGCTGACGCACGCAGCGCGCCTCGTCAATCCGCGAAAAGCAGCCGAGCATGGGCTCGGCTCTACAGACCGGTTCGCCGCAACGAAAAAGGCGGCCCTGCGGCCGCCTTCCCGTGAATCACTTGCCCTTGACGTGCTTCATCAAGCGCCGCTTGGCCTTGACCTGCCGCTCGGTGAGGACGTTCTTCTTGCCCTCGTACGGGTTGGTCCCCTCGCGGAAGATGAAGCTCACCGGCGTGCCGATCAGCTTGAAGCGCTTGCGGAAGAAGTTCTCCAGGTAGCGCTTGTACGACTCCTGCAGCTCCTTCAGGCGGGTGCCGTGCACGATGAAGGTCGGCGGGTTGGAACCGGCCGGGTGCACGTAGCGCAGCTTGGAGACATGGCCGCGGATGGTCGGCGGCGGGTTGGTCTCGTAGGCCACTTCCAGCGCCTTGTTCACTTCGCTGGTGGTGAAGGTCTTGTTCGCCGATTCGTGCGCACGATGCACCGCGCGGAACAGCTCGCGCAGGCCCGAGCCGTGCTTGGCCGAGATGCGCACCGATTCGGCCCACGGCACGAAGCCCAGCTTCAGCGACAGCATGGTTTCGGCCTGCTCGCGCTGGTACTCGGTCAGGCCATCCCACTTGTTGATGGCGATCACCAGCGCGCGGCCGGCGTCGAGCACCGCACCGAGCACGGTGGCGTCCTGGTCGGTCACGCCTTCGGTGGCGTCCAGCATCAGCACGGCCACCTGGCACTGTTCGATCGACTGCATGGTCTTGACCACCGAGAACTTCTCGACGACCTCGTCCACGCGCGAACGACGGCGCAGGCCGGCGGTGTCGATCAGGCGGTACTCACGGCCGTCGCGCTCCAGGTCCACCGCGATCGAGTCGCGGGTGGTACCCGGCACGTCGGAGGCGATCATGCGCTCCTCGCCGAGGATGCGATTGACCAGGGTCGACTTGCCCACGTTCGGGCGGCCGACGAAGGCGATGCGGATGCGGTTCGGGTCGTTGTCCAGCTCTTCGCCGCTGCCTTCTTCCGGCAGGCGCTGGATCACTTCGTCCAGCAGGTCGTCCAGGCCCTGGCGATGCGCGGCCGAGACGGTCAGCATCTCGCCGAAGCCGTAACGGGCGAACTCGGAACGCACGCTGTCCTCGTCGGTGCCGTCGATCTTGTTGATCAGCAGCAGCGTCGGGCGCGACAGCTTGCGCAGCCAGGCCAGGATCTCGTCGTCGAGCGCCGAGGTGCCCTCGCGCGCGTCGACGACGAACAGGATCAGGTCGGCTTCGGCCGCGGCCGCACGGGCCTGGCGCGTGGTGGCGCCGGCCAGGCCTTCGTCTTCCCCGGCGATACCGCCGGTATCCACGACGAGGAAATGGTTGTCCTCGTCGAGGCGGCAGACACCGTAGTTGCGGTCGCGGGTGACGCCAGGCTGGTCATGGACCAGCGCGTCACGGGTGCGCGTAAGCGCATTGAAAATAGTCGACTTGCCGACATTCGGCCGTCCAACCAGGGCGACCAGAGGCAGCATCGCGATTACTCCAATTTTTTAGTTTGCCAACCGGAAGGCGGTCAGCTTGCCATCCACGTTCTGCACCAGCAGCACCCCGTCTGCGACGACCGGCTGGGCCAGCAGGGCGTCGCCGCCACTTTTTGCCCGTGCCGCCATCGCACCATCGGAGGCCTGCAACCAGTGCACGTATCCCTTGTAGTCACCGACCACGACGTAGTCGCCGTGCAGTGCCGGGCCGGTCAGGGAGCGACGGGCCAGTGCCGTCTGCGACCACATGGCTGCGCCGCTGGCCTTGTCCAGGCCGAACACGCCGCCCTTGTTGTCGGTCACGAACACATTGCCGGACGATACCGCCACGCCACCTGCGCCGCCATGGTCGCGCGCCCACAGCGGGCGACCGGTCGGGCCTTCGAAGGCCATGGTCTGGTTCTTGAAGCTGCTCACGTACAGGGTGTTGCCGTCGAGCACCGGTGCGCCGTCGACGTCCGCCATGCGCTCCAGCTCGGTGCGGCCTTCGCCGTTGCCGAGGTTCTGTTCCCACAGCGTGCGGCCATCCTGCTGGGCCAGGGCCGCGACCGCGCCCTCGTCCTTGCCGATGAACAGCACGCCCGGGCCGGTCACCACCGGCGCGTTGCCGCGCACGGTCAGCGCCGGCAGCTCGCTCGGGTTGAACCACTTCTGGGTGCCGTTGCCGACATCGAAGGCGGTCACGCGGCCGTCGTTGCTGCGCACGTAGACCATGCCCTGGGCAACGGCCGGCGCGGCGATCACTTCACCCGGAACACGGGCGCGCCACTTCTCGCTGCCGTCGTTGATGTCCAGCGCGATGACCTGGCCATCCAGCGTGCCGATCACGACCAGGTTCTCACCGACACCCGGGCCGCCGGACAAGCGCAGCTTGGCCTTCTTCTTTTCCTTCTTCGGCTCCCAGGTCCAGACCTTCTTGCCGGTCTGCAGGTCGATGGCGTGCACGCCACCGGTGATCGCCGCAGCGAACACGTGGCCGTTGGCCACCGCCGGGCCCTGGCGCACACCGATGCGACGCTCGCCCTTGCCGAGGTTGACCGACCAGATCTTGCTGACCTTCACGGTCGGCTCGAACTTGACCAGCTCAGCCGGTTCCTGTGCCTTCTTCGCCGCCGCGTCCTTGCCGGCGAACCAGCCCTTCATGGTGCCGCAGCCGGTCAGGGCCATGCCCATCAGGAGCACGGTGGCGACGCGGGTGATCATGACCTTCTGACTCATCAAACCGACTCCGCAGGGGCGGCAACGGTGCCGCCGGCGTCCATAACCTTGGTTTCCAGCAAGCGCCGCTGCGGCGCTGCCACGTCCAGCGTCTTCAGCGCCTTCTCGTACTGTACGCGGGCCTCATCGCGCTTGCCCTGCGCCATCAGCGCATCGCCATGGATTTCCAGGCTGCTGCTGTCGGTGGCGCTGCCCAGCAGCTTGATGGCCTCGTCGCTCTTGCCGGTGGCCACCAGCAGGCGGGCCACACGCTGGTCGACCACGCGCTGCAGGTCACCTTCGACCTTCACATTGCGCAGGGTGGCCAGTGCCTCTTCGTTCTTGCCGGCGTCGACCTGGGCCTTGGCCAGCTGCAGCGCCGCGAGGTCGCCGTAGATGCTGGACGGGCCGGCTTCGAGCGCCTTGACCGCCTTGGCGGCGTCGTCAAGCTTGTTCTGCTGTAGGCCCTGCAAGGCCTTCTGGTACTCGACATTGGCCGAGGCCAGCTTGCTGCCCTGATCCTTCTGGTACCACTGCCAGCCGGCAATGGCACCGATGGCGATGACTACGCCACCGAGGATGCTGGCGCCATTCTTCCGCAGCCAGCTGCGGACGCGTTCACTTTGTTCGTGCTCGTCGAGCAGATCGTCGATCGCCATGCGTACTCTCGCCCCGCCCGTCGGGAGGGACCATTGGGTTTAATCGAAGGTGGTGAAACCGCGCCTCAGTGCGAAACCGGGACTACGGAGCCTTCAGAGGATACCTGAAAGCGTGCCACGTTGGCTCGCTGGTAGGGGGTCAGATCGACGATAGCGCCGTTCTGCTGAACCTGGACCGCCGAGGCGTTGCCCAGGGTCACCCGGGTCACCTGGCCCGGCGTGAAGCTGCGGGTCTCGCCGGACTTGATCAGTGCCTTCTCGACGGTGCTGCCGTCCGGGCCGCCGATGTCGACCCAGCTGTCGCCGCTGAACTGCATTTCCAGCGCATTGCCGGCAGCCGGGGCCGGCGCCGGGCGCGGCACCGGGGCCAGCGAGGCGACGTAAGGGGTGGCCGCCGGCTTGCTGGCCGGGGCCGGGGTCGCTTCGGCCGGGGCGGCCGTCTCGCTACCGGCTGCGGACGGCGTGACCGGCACGGCGGCCGGGATCACGTCCAGCGAGGCGGTGCTCGGCGACGGGGTCGCGCTGCCGTCGAAGTGGCCACGGGTGGCGAACCACACCGGCACCGCCAGCACGGCGGTGATGCCGACATACAGCACGCGCCGGCCGAGGTTCTCGGCAATACGGCGCGCACGCGGGGTATGGGTATGGCTGACCAGGGTGGGCGGAACCACCGGGCCGACCTGGGCCTGCTCCAGCAGCTCGCCCACGTCCACGTCGAGCAGGCGCGCATAGCTGCGCAGCTGGCCGCGCACGAATACCGGCGCCCCCAGCTTCTGCCATTGTTCCTCTTCCAGGGACTTGACCACCTGGACCGGCATGCGCAGGCGCGAGCCGACATCTTCGAGGGTCAGTCCGGCCGCTTCACGGGCCTGGCGCAGGCGGGTGCCGCAGCCGGCCGCAGTCTCGAGAGCGCTCACAGTCTGGTCATCAATCACAATGCATCAACCCTGGAGTTAGGAGCCCGCATCCTGCGGAAATTCCTGTCGAATCCGCTGCAGATAGCGATCAGATGCCGCCCGATCGCCCAGCCTCGCTTCGATTTGAGACGCAAGTTGTAACACGGAACGCGTTGCGGGTGCAGCCGCAATCCTACGTTCGGCGAAGGCCCGGGCCTCCATGTAGCGGCCCTGGCGGAAGCTCAGCTGGGCCATCGACTCCAGCGCAACCGGGTTGGCCGGCGCCGCGACGAGTGCCGCGCGCAGGTCGCGCTCGGCACGTTCGAGCTGCCCAGCGTCCAGTGCGCAGCTGCCGGCATTGGCCTGCGCTTCGCCCGGGGTGGCATAACCCGGCGCCTGCAACGCGCGGTCGAACCAGACCAGCGATTCGGCCGGCTGGCCCTGCTGGCACAACCAGGCACCGTAGTTGTTGAGCACGTCTCCGCGCTGCGGCGCCAGCTCGGCGGCCTTGCGGAAATTCTCGCCCGCCTGGCGGGTGCGGCCACGACGGTCATCGATGCCGGCCTGCAGCACCAGCGCGTCGGGCGCCTCGGGCGCCAGCTTCAGCGCTTCGCGCACCTTGCGCTCGGCGGCGTCGAGATTGCCGACCTGCATGTCACGGGTCGCCAGGGTCAACAGGTCGCGCCAGCGCACTTCGCGCCGCACGCTTTCCGGGTCACCCACCGAATAGACCGGTGCCTGGCTCGGCCCGAGCTTGGCCTTGGGATGGGATTTGCAGCCGCCGACCGCAACGGCCAGCACGCCTGCGAACAGAACCAGCCAGAGGCGGTCAGGCCGCGGCATCGCTCCCCTTCCCCGCCTGCAGCGTCTTGTTGAATTCCGCCTGGCGGCGGGTGCGGTCCATTACCTGGCCCTTGAGCTGGCCACAGGCGGCGTCGATGTCGTCGCCACGGGTGCGGCGGACCATGGTCAGCACGTTGCTGTCGAGCAGGATCTTCTGGAAGGCGCGAATGTGCGCTTCTTCCGAACGCTCGTAGCGGGTACCCGGGAACGGGTTGAACGGAATCAGGTTGACCTTGCCCGAATCCTTGGCCTGCACCGCGTTGTCGAACTGGCGCATCAGGCGGGCCAGCTCGCGGGCATGCTCGGGCTTGTCGTTGATGCCCTTCATCAGGGTGTATTCGAAGGTGACCGACTCGCGGCGCTTGTTGGCGCGCAGGTAGCGTGCGCACGAGGCCATCAGCTCGGCGATCGGGTACTTCTTGTTGAGCGGCACCAGCGTCTCGCGCAGCGCGTCGTTCGGCGCATGCAGCGACACCGCCAGCGACACGTCGCTTTCGGCAGACAGGCGGTCGATCTGCGGCACCAGGCCGGAGGTCGACAGGGTCACGCGCTTGTTGGCCAGGCCGTAGCCCAGGTCGTCGCGCATCACGCTCATGGCGCGCACGACGTTGTCGAAATTCATCAGCGGCTCGCCCATGCCCATCATCACCACGTTGGTGAGGCGGCGCATCTGGTGCGGCACGTTGCCCAGGTGGCGTGCGGCAACCCACACCTGGCCGATGATCTCGGCGGTGGTCAGGTTGCGGTTGAAGCCCTGGGTGGCGGTGGAGCAGAACGTGCAGTTCAGGCCGCAACCGACCTGCGAGGACACGCACAGCGTGCCGCGGGTCTTGTCCGGGATGTACACGGTCTCGATGGCGTTCTTGCCATCCACGCCCATCGCCAGCAGCCACTTGTGGGTGCCGTCGGCGGAGGGCTTGTCGAACACGATGTTGGGAACCAGCACCTCGGCATGGGCCTGCAGCTTGGCGCGCAGGACCTTGCCGAGGTCGGTCATTTCATCGAAATCGGTGACGTAGCGATGGTGGATCCACTTCATCACCTGGTGGGCGCGGAACTTCTTCTCGCCGAGAACCTCGACGAAGAACTTCTCCAGGCCCGCGCGATCGAGGTCGAGCAGGTTCTGCTTGCCAGCCGTGGGCGCCGACTTCGGCAGCGGCTGGATGGCGGGGGACTGTACGACCTCGTTCACGGCATTACTCTCAGCGCGAGACGACTTCGGTGGCGGCGAAGAAGTAGGCGATTTCAATCGCGGCATTCTCGACCGAGTCCGAGCCGTGGGCGGCATTGGCATCGATGGATTCGGCGAAGTCGGCGCGGATGGTGCCCGGCGCGGCTTCCTTCGGGTTGGTGGCGCCCAGCAGGTCGCGGTGGGCCAGGACGGCGTTCTCGCCTTCCAGGGCCTGGATCATCACCGGGCCGGAGATCATGAATTCGACCAGCGCGTTGAAGAACGGACGCTCGCGGTGCACGGCGTAGAAGCCTTCGGCTTCACGACGGGACAGCTGCTTGTACTTGGCGGCCACGACCTTCAGGCCGGCCTTCTCGAAGCGGGCGTAGATTTCGCCGATGACGTTCTTGGCAACGGCGTCCGGCTTGATGATCGAAAGGGTGCGCTCCAGCGCCATGGGATGTCTCCAATGGAATCGGGCCGCTGATGGCCCGAAGGGTAACATGAAAAAAACCCGCGTCGGGACGCGGGCTTAGCCTGATAAACGTAGGCGAATTGTAAAAGATAAAGCGGCTGGGTGGTAGAGGGCCTGCGGCCCTCCTGTAGAGCCGAGCCCATGCTCGGCTGACCTTTGGGCCGAAGAGCAGCCGAGCAGGGGCTCGGCTCTACAGGTTCAGATCCACCCATTCACCCAGCTGAGCGGATTCTGACCGTCCGAGCCATTTTTGCTGCACTGCAAAATGCCATACGCTACCGTCTGGTCCTAGTATCAAACAATCGTTTGATTAAGGTCCGCCCGCCGATGGCCAAACCCGCCCACTTCTCGACCAAAGACCGGATCCTCGGCGCGGCCGAGGAGCTGTTCGCACAGCACGGCTTCGCCGGCACTTCGCTGCGCCAGGTGACCAGCCAGGCCGACGTCAACATCGCAGCGGTCAACTACCACTTCGGCTCCAAGGAAAACCTGGTCAACGAGGTGTTCCGCCGCCGCATGGATGAGATGACCGGCGCCCGCCTGTCGCAGCTCGAACGTGCCCGCAGCGAACACCCCGGGCAGCTGCGCCCGGTACTGGCCGCCTTCGTCGAGCCGGCCCTGGCGCTGGCCCAGGACCGCCAGAACGGCGGCGCCTTCGTGCGCGTGATCGCCCGCGCCTACGCCGAGAAGAACGACAACCTGCGCAAGTTCCTGTCCGACCACTACGGCCACGTGCTGCGTGCGTTCGGCAAGGCCATCGGCGAGTGCGTGCCGGACCTGAGCAAGGAAGAGCTGTACTGGCGCCTGGACTTTCTTGCCGGCTCGCTCACCTATGCCATGGCCGACTTCGGGCTGATCAAGCGTCCCGCCGGTGTCACCGAAGCGGCGCATCGTGCCCATGCCGCCCACGAACTGATCCATTTCGCCGAAGCCGGGTTCCGCGCCGCCGCACGCGCCAGCGCCCTGCCCGCTTCCGTTTGATTCCACCCAGTAACTGCTGACCAACAAAGGCCCTACACCATGTCCAATTCCCTGCTAGTCCGCCGCGCCGCCGTGCTGGGTGCCGGCGTCATGGGTGCCCAGATCGCCGCCCACCTCACCAACGCTGGCGTCGACACCGTGCTGTTCGACCTGCCCGCCAAGGAAGGTCCGGCCGATGGCATCGTGCTGAAGGCGATCGCCAACCTGGGCAAGCTGAGCCCGGCGCCGCTGGCCAGCAAGTCGCTGGCCGAAGCCATCACCCCGGCCAACTACGAGTCCGGCCTGGAGCAGCTGAAGGACTGCGACCTGATCATCGAGGCCATCGCCGAGCGCATGGACTGGAAGCAGGACCTGTACAAGAAGATCGCCCCGTTCGTGGCTGACCACGCGGTGCTGGCTTCCAACACCTCGGGCCTGGGCATCAACAAGCTGGCCGACGTGCTGCCCGAGCAGCTGCGCCACCGCTTCTGCGGCGTGCACTTCTTCAATCCGCCGCGCTACATGCACCTGGCCGAGCTGATCCCGGCCACCACCACCGATGCCGCCGTGCTGGAAGGCTTGGAAGCTTTCCTGGTCACCACCCTGGGCAAGGGCGTGGTGTACGCCAAGGACACCCCGAACTTCATCGGCAACCGCATCGGCGTGTTCTCGATCCTGTCGACCATCCACCACACCCAGCAGTTCGGCCTGGGCTTCGACGAAGTGGACGGCCTGACCGGCCCGCTGGTCGGCCGCCCGAAGTCGGCCACCTACCGCACCTCCGACGTGGTCGGCCTGGACACCATGGCGCACGTCATCAAGACCATGGGCGACACTCTGCCGAATGACCCGTGGCATGAATTCTTCAAGTCGCCGAAGTGGCTGGACGCGCTGATTGCCAAGGGCGCGCTGGGCCAGAAGACCGGCGCCGGCATCTTCCGCAAGGTCGGCAAGGACATCGTCGTGCTGGACCTGGAGAAGCAGGACTACCGCCCGGCCGACCGTACCGCCGCTCCGGAAGTGGTCGAGATCCTGAAGATCAAGAACCCGGCCGAGAAGTTCGCCAAGCTGCGCGAGAGCCAGCACCCACAGGCGCAGTTCCTGTGGGCGACCTTCCGCGACCTGTTCCACTACAGCGCCTACCACCTGGCCGACATCGCCGAGACCGCGCGCGACGTCGACCTGGCCATCCGCTGGGGCTACGGCTGGTCGCTGGGCCCGTTCGAAACCTGGCAGGCCGCCGGCTGGAAGCAGGTCGCGCAGTGGATCGCCGATGACATCGTGGCCGGCAAGAGCATGAGCAACGCGCCGCTGCCGGACTGGGTGTTCGATGGCCGCGATGGCGTGCACGCTGCCGAGGGCAGCTACAGCCCGTCGCGCAACGCCAAGCTGCCGCGTTCGTCGCTGCCGGTGTACCAGCGCCAGCGCTTCCCGGATCCGCTGCTGGGCGAGAAGTTCGCGCCGGGCGAAACCGTGTTCGAGAACGACGGCCTGCGCATGTGGCACGACGGTGATGGCATCGCCGTGGTCAGCTTCAAGACCAAGATGAACACCGTGTCCGACCAGGTGCTGGATGGCCTGCAGGAATGCGTCAGCCGCGCCGAGAAGGACTTCCAGGGCCTGGTGATCTGGCAGCAGAAGGAACCCTTCTCCGCCGGTGCCGACCTGGCCGGTGCACTGGGCCTGCTGCAGGCCGGCAAGGTCGACCAGTTCGAGGAAATGGTCGCCAACTTCCAGCGCACCAGCCAGCGCATCAAGTACTCGCTGGTGCCGGTGGTGGCCGCCGTGCGTGGCCTGGCCTTGGGTGGCGGCTGCGAGTTCCAGATGCACAGCGCCAAGACCGTGGCCTTCCTGGAAAGCTACATCGGCCTGGTCGAGGCCGGCGTCGGCCTGCTGCCGGCGGGTGGTGGCCTGAAGGAACTGGCCGTGCGCGCCTCGCAGGCCGCAGGCCCGGGCGGTGACGTGTTCGCCGAACTGAAGAAGACCTTCGAGACCGTGGCGATGGCCAAGGTGTCCAACTCGGCGGTCAACGCCAAGGAACTGGGCCTGCTGCGCAGCACCGACAAGGTGGTATTCAACAGCTACGAGGCCCTGCACATCGCCAAGGCCGAAGCACGCGCCCTGGCCGAAGCCGGCTACCGTCCGCCGCTGCCGGCACGCCGCATCCAGGTGGCCGGTGACGTGGGTATCGCCACCTTCAAGATGATGCTGGTCAACATGCTGGAAGGCCGTTTCATCAGCCCGTACGACTACGAGATCGCCGAGCGCATCGCCACCGTGCTGTGCGGCGGCAAGGTCGACCGCGGCACCCTGGTCGACGAAGAGTGGCTGCTGACCCTGGAGCGCAAGCACTTCGTCGAACTGGCCCAGCAGGAAAAGACCCAGGCCCGCATCGCGCACATGCTAAAGACCGGCAAGCCGCTGCGGAACTGATTGATGGCGGGTGCCGGCCACGGGTCGGCATCCCTCTGCCTCTGGTGGGTGCCGACCGTTGGTCGGTACTCCGGCTAAAAAATTCAAGAGATCACTGCAATGACCAAGCAAATCCAGGACGCCTACATCGTCGCCGCCACCCGTACCCCGGTTGGCAAGGCGCCCAAGGGCATGTTCCGCAACACCCGCCCCGACGACATGCTTGCGCACGTGCTGCGCAGCGTCGTCGCCCAGGCCCCGGGCGTGGACGTCAACCGCATCGATGACGCCATCATCGGCTGCGCCATGCCGGAAGCCGAGCAGGGCATGAACGTGGCACGCATCGGCGTGCTGCTGGCCGGACTGCCGAACACCATCGCCGCACAGACCGTGAACCGCTTCTGCTCCTCTGGCCTGCAGGCCGTGGCGCAGGCCGCCGACGCGATCCGCCTGGGCAACGCCGACCTGATGCTGGCCGGCGGCACCGAGTCGATGTCGATGGTGCCGATGATGGGCAACAAGATCGCCATGGCACCGAGCGTGTTCGACAACGACCACGTCGCCATCGCCTACGGCATGGGCATCACCGCCGAGAAGGTGGCCGAAGAGTGGAAGATCTCGCGCGAAGACCAGGACGCGTTCGCCCTGGCCTCGCACCAGAAGGCCATGGCCGCGATCCAGAACGGCGAGTTCAAGGACGAAATCAGCCCGTACGAGATCGTCTCGCACCTGCCGGACCTGGCCGATGGCCAGCGCATCATCACCCGCAACAAGATCGCCGACACCGACGAAGGCCCGCGCCCGGATTCCTCCGCTGAAGGCCTGACCAAGCTGCGCCCGGTGTTCCGCAACGGCCAGTTCGGCGGCACCGTCACCGCCGGCAATTCGTCGCAGATGAGCGATGGCGCCGGTGCCGTGCTGCTGGCCTCGGAGCAGGCGATCAAGGACTACGGCCTGACCCCGCTGGCCCGTTTCGTCAGCTTCTCGGTGGCCGGCGTGCGCCCGGAAGTGATGGGCATCGGCCCGATCGCCGCGATCCCGAAGGCCCTGAAGCAGGCCGGCCTGACCCAGGACCAGCTGGACTGGATTGAACTGAACGAAGCCTTCGCCGCGCAGTCGCTGGCAGTGATCCGCGATTGCGGCCTGGACCCGAGCAAGGTCAACCCGCTGGGCGGCGCGATCGCCTTGGGCCATCCGCTGGGCGCGACCGGCGCGATCCGTACCGCGACCCTGCTGCACGGCCTGCGTCGTCGCCAGCAGAAGTACGGCATGGTGACGATGTGCATCGGCACCGGCATGGGCGCGGCGGGTATTTTCGAGGCGCTGTAAGGTTCAAAGCGTTGCCGGCTGATTGTTGGTTGGCTGTGGGGCCCGGGTGGGTGAGGCTGCCCGGGACACGCCGTAGACCCGTCCCTGAGGGCTTGGCAGCGGCATCCATGCCGCTGACAGTCCCGGTCAGCCTCACCCACCCGCGCCACCCGGCATTCCGCTCGGCGGAAGGGTGAGCAAAGGCAAGGCAAGAGCCGGGGTCAGAGCCTTTGCTGCGCAAGGGGATCTGACCCCAACAAGCAAAAAAGGCAGCCATTGGCTGCCTTTTTTGCTTGTTGCTCTCGCCTTTGATTCCGCCCTTCCCGTCCGCGCCGCACGGAAACTGTCGACAGGGGGCGGATGGCCCTCTCCAAAACCGTTGGCGCCATGGGCCCGAGGCATGCCTCGGGCGGGTTGGGCAGGACGCCCAACCCCGGTCTTGCCGTGTGCGCAGGACAGCGCACACGAGCAAGGCGCCATCGAGCCCCCATGGGTGAGGGCGCTTTGCTTGCGAAGCACTGCTTCGCAAGCGCCCGAACGCACAGCCGCCAGCGGCTGCGCCGGTCTGGGGGTTTACGGCGTGTCCTGCAAAGGCCCACCCGTCCCGCCCATCACGTATCGATCAAGGCGCTGCACGGAGCGCTTGATAGAACCCTTATTCCGCCAGCATCGCCGCCAGCTTCTCCCGCGCGGGGCCGGCCAGCTTCGGGTTGTCCAGCGCGAAGCGGATCGTCGCCTCCACCAGCCCCAAGTGCGTGCCGCAGTCGAAGCGGGTGCCCTCGAAACGATAGGCATCGACTTCTTCGGTCTTCAGCAGCTCGGCAATCGCATCGGTCAGCTGGATCTCGCCACCGGCACCAGTCTGGGTCTGTTCCAGTAGTTCGAAGATCTTCGGGCTCAGCACGTAGCGGCCGACCACCGCCAGGTCACTCGGCGCGTCCTCCGGCTTCGGCTTCTCGACGATCTGCGAAATGCGACCCTTGCGGCCATCGAACGCCTCAGTGGCGACGATGCCGTAGCTGGCGGTCTTTTCGTGCGGGACGTCTTCGACCGCGATCACGCTGGCACCGCTGGCTTCATTGAGGTCGGCCATCTGCTTCAGCGCACCGGCACCGCGGTTCCAGATCAGATCGTCGGGCAGCAGCACCGCGAACGGCTCGTCACCGATCACAGCCTTGGCACACAGTACTGCGTGCCCGAGGCCCAGCGCCTCGGCCTGGGTCACGAAGATCGCGCGCACGCCATTGGGCAGCACATGCCGGATCAGCTCCAGCTGCTCCTGCTTGCCGGCGCGCTCGAGCTTCTGCTCCAGTTCGTAGGCCTTGTCGAAATAATCGGCGACCGCGTGCTTGTAGCGGTTGGTGATGAACACCAGCGTGTCGCAGCCGGCTTCGATGGCTTCATCAACGGCGTACTGGATCAGCGGCCGATCAATGATCGGCAGCATCTCCTTCGGCACAGTCTTGGTTGCTGGCAAAAAACGCGTTCCCAGCCCTGCCACCGGGAAAACTGCCTTGCGAATTCGCTTGCTCATTGGTGCCTGTTCGCCTCACGTGCCGGAAAGGGCACGACTTTAGCGGATGAAATGTAAGCATCCTGTTCGATTGGCGAGAATTCCGGCATCGTCGCAAACAGAATTTCCTGGATGCTGGCAGTGTCGTAGCTGGCAATCGCCTCACGCAGGCGCGGAACATTGCCCAGCACCAGGTCGCGCGAGAACGTACGCACGCCGGCCTCGAGAATCTTCGGGTGCGCGGTCGAACGGTAGTCTTCGTCCGAATAGAACAGGGTCTCGTGCAGCTTCTCGCCCGGGCGCAGACCGGTATAGATGATCTGGATGTCCTTGTACGGCTGCTTGCCGGTCAGGCGGATCATCTGTTCGGCCAGCACGCGGATCGGCACCGGCTCGCCCATGTCCAGAGTGTAGATCGCACCATGCGACGCCGACGCGGCCGCCTGCAGGATCAGCTGGCAGGCCTCGGGGATGGTCATGAAGTAACGGCTGACTTCCGGGTCGGTGACCGTGACCGGACCACCGCGCAGGATCTGCTCGCGGAACAGCGGCACCACGCTGCCGGCCGACGCCAGCACGTTGCCGAAGCGCACCGTGACGAAACGGGTGTGCGTGGACTTCTGGTCCAGGCTCTGGCAGATCATCTCGGCGTAGCGCTTGCTCGCACCCAGCGCATTGACCGGATCGACCGCCTTGTCCGTGGAAATGAACACGAAATGCTCCACGCGGGCTTCCAGGCACGCGCGGGCGACGTTCTCGGTCGCCAGGATGTTGTTGCGCACCGCTTCGCGCAGCTGGCGCTCCAGCACGGGCACGTGCTTGTAGGCGGCGGCATGGAAGGCGGTATCGACCGGGTGCAGCGACAGCGCGTGGCGGATCACCGCCGGGTCACCGCAGTCGCCCAGCACCGCCTCGATCTCGACATCGGGGAAGCTGCGCCGCAGCTCGCCTTCGATGGTCAGCAGCAGCAGCTCGCTGATCTCCAGCAGGATGATGCGACCTGCACCGTGCCGCGCGCACTGGCGACAAAGCTCCGAGCCGATCGAACCACCGGCGCCGGTGACCATCACAGTGCGCCCACCCAACCAGCCGCGGATCAGGTTCCAGTCCGGCATGATCGGCTTGCGGCCCAGCAGGTCTTCGATCGCCACTTCCTTCAGCTGGCCTGGCAGCGACTGGCCCTGCAGGATGTCGCTGAGCTTGGGCACGGTACGGAACGGAACGCCGGTGCTTTCGCAGATCGCGACAACGCGCTGCATGCCTGCGGCGTCCAGTGACGGCATGGCAATGACCAGCAGCTTGGCAGCGGTCTCGCGGACCACCGTCGGGGCGTCATCCAGGGTGCCGAGGATCGGCAGGCCCTGCAGCTTGGCACCCCGAAGGTGCGGTGCATCGTCGAGCAGGCCGACCGGCTCGAAGTTGCCGGAACGACGCAGGTCGCGCACCAGTGTTTCCGCCGCCTGGCCGGCACCGAGGATCAGCACGCGGCGGGCGCTGGAATCGGACTGCAGTGCCTGGTAATCCTTCCAGGCCCGGTACAGCAGGCGCGGTGCGCCCAGCAGGGCCGACAGCGCGAACGGGTAGATCACCAGCACCGACATCGGCACGCCGTCGAAGCGCTTCCACATCAGCACCAGAACGATGGCGACCATGCCGATGAAGCTGGCCTTGAAGATGTTCAGCAGGTCGCTGACGCTGGCGAACCGCCACAGCCCGCGATACAGGCCCACGCGCCAGAACACCAGGCCCTGCAGCAGCAGGACCAGGGTGGTATCGACGTTCCACAGGGGCAGCGCCGGAGCGTTGGGCAGGATCGAGTAACGCCCTGCATGGAGCAACTGCCAGCATGCCCAGACCATGAAGAGGTCGTGGCAGACGATGGCCGAACGCGGCATCAGGCCGAGGATTCTGTCCCGCCAGGGTGAAGCCATAAGTCAGGTATTTCCTTGTCGGTAGCGCATTCCATTGCGCAGGAGGAGCCAGAGGACGCTCAGCGCGGTGAACCACGCGATCGCCACGGCAGCCTCCCACCTCGGCTGCAAATTGGAGCAGACATTGAACACTGTAATACTGAACAGGCCCAAAGCAAAGTACATCCCTGTCACCTGGGGGTGACTGGCTCCTGCCTGCACCGCGCGCTGGTAGACGTGCTGGGTATGGGGTTCCATCCAGCGTTGTCCCGAAATGATGCGCGCCAGCAGTGTGAAGCCCGCGTCCACGAGGAACGGCGAAACCGGGACCAGCAGCAGGATCCAGTTGATATCGGTACGCACGCTGGCGAGCGCCAGCACCGCTGCGACCGCGTACCCCAACGCGCCGCTTCCGACATCGCCCATGAAGATCCGGGCCCGAGGGAAGTTGAACGGCAGGAATCCAAGGCAGGCCAGGCCCAGGGCCACGGCAGCCAGCGAGTAGGGCCACGGCAGCACCGGCGCCAGCCCCAGCATCGCCACGACGGCCTGGCTGGCGGCAATGCCGTTGATGCCGTCCATGAAATTCCAGATGTTGATCAGTGAGGCGGTGAACAGCAGCACCAGCGCCGCCAACAGCCAGCTGCCACCATTCACCTTGACCAGGCCGGCCAGCAGCGCCGCGGCGATGAAATGCACCAGCAGGCGACGCATCGCCGGCAGGGGCCTGTGGTCGTCCCACCAGCCGATGCCGGCCACCAGCACCAGCCCAAGGCTGGCCACCAGCACTGTCGGCGTGCTTTCGGGCCAGGCCCAGATGGCCACGGCTGCAGTCACCAGCAGGCTGATGACGATGGCGATGCCGCCACCGCGCGGGGTAGCGACACTATGGCTGCGGCGTTCGCCGGGCTGGTCCATCAACTGCTGGCGCAGCGCATAGCCACGTGCAGCCCAGGTCAGCACCGCACTCAGCAGGGCGAGCCCCAGCAGCGCGCCCATCACAAGCCAGGGCATGGATCAGAGCACCGCGTAGTTCAGCAGTGGCTTGACCGTCCCCCACTCCTTGCAGCTCGGGCACTGCCAGTGGTGGGTACGCGCACCGAAGCCGCAGCGGGTGCAGCGATAGGCCGGGTTGCGCACCAGCAGCTGGTCAGTGATGTGCTTGAGGTCATGCAGGGTGGCGGTGGAATCGGCGCCCTCGGCGAGGGTGAGGTCGATCAGCGCGGACTCGCCACGCACCGACGGACGATCCTTCAGCTGGCGGCCGAGGTAGGCACGCGCCGGGGCCACGCCCTCCTGTTCTTCCATCAGGCGGGTCAGCGCCAGCACCGGGGCAATGCCACGGTAATGCTCGGTCATCTCCGACAGGAACGCGCGCGCACCTGCCAGATCGCCCACCTTGCGATAGTTCTGCATCAACGCCGGCAGCAGTTCCGGCAGGTATTCGGGATCGTTGCGCGCGGCGCGCTCGAAGGCGCGCACGGCGGCCTCAGGATTGCCTGCGTCGGTTTCCAACCGGCCCTCGATGATGCCGGCGCGCACCGACATCGCATCGGCCTGGTAGGCGCGGGCGATCGCTGCCCTCGCCTCTTCCAGCTTGCCGGCGCCACGGAATCGCTCGGCCAGTTCGCACTCGAACTGCCCGATCAGCTTGCCCATCGGCTCGCCGGTGACATCCTCGAACCGGGTGGCGTTGTCGATGGCCTTTTCCCAATCGCGCTCGGCCTGGTAGATGCCGATCAGGTGCTTGAGCGCCTGCGGTGCGCGCTGATCGAGCTGGGCAAGCTCGGTGAACACGGTCTCGGCACGATCCAGCAGGCCGGACTTCATGTAGTCCTCACCCAGGGCCAGCAGGGCCTGCACGCGTTGTGCGTCACTCAGGTCATGGCGATTGACCAGGCCCTGGTGCAGGCGGATGGCGCGGTCGACCTCGCCACGACGGCGGAACAGATGGCCCAGCGCGACCTGGGTCTCGAAGGTTTCCTTGTCCAGCTCGGCGATGTGCAGGAACAGCTCGATGGCCTTGTCCGGCTGCTCGTTGAGCAGGTAGTTCAGGCCACGGAAATAGGTGCTCGACAGGCGGCTGACCTGGCTGTCACCGTGGCGTTGGCCACCACGCCGCCCGATCACCCACCCGGCCAGTGCGGCCAGCGGTACGAACAGGAAGAACCAGAACCACTCGGTGACGAAATCCATCTTCGATCAACGTCCATCAAAAGATTGGGGGGAAGCAACCGGTGCCGGCGAAGCGGCAGCGGACTTGTTGGCGCGACGCAGTTGGCCGTAGAGCGGAATGACCACGCTCACCAGCACCAGGCCAGCACCGACGATGACGCCGATCAGCAATGCGGCAATGATTGCCACGCCGACCGAGGTCTTCAGTTGGGTGAAAACAAGGTTGATGGTCATCTCGTCCATGTTCATGGCACCGATGATCAACCCAAGAATGAGTACCGCCAGCAGGACCAGCAGACGAAAAACCTTCATGCGACAGCTCCAGTGGCAGGAGTCCGTAGCTTATCCGACTCGCGGCTGGATTCGCACGCGGTGGCGCGACGGCAGGCTCAGGCCGGATCGGCGTCCAGCGGCAGCACACTGCTGACCCGCTCGCGCAATTCCTTGCCCGGCTTGAAATGGGGGACATGCTTGCCCGGCAGGGCAACCGATTCGCCGGTCTTCGGGTTGCGACCCAGGCGCGGCGGACGATAGTGCAGCGAGAAGCTGCCAAATCCACGGATTTCGATGCGATCCCCGGCGGACAGCGATCCGCCCATCATTTCCAGCAACGACTTCACCGCCAGATCGACATCATCGGCCTTCAGGTGCGCCTGGCGGCGCGCAAGGATTTCGATCAGTTCGGATTTGGTCATTACCGGCTCACATCAGGGGCATCTCAGCCTGAAACGGCCCGGGCAATGCCCGGGCCGTCCAGGAAACAACGAACAGCCTAAGGCCGATTACTCGGACTTGTTGCCGTTCAGCTGTGCACGCAGCAGCGCGCCCAGCTGGGTGGTGCCGCTGGAAGCCGAAGAGGACTGGTATTCCTCCAGCACTTCGCGCATTTCAGCGTCGTCCTTGGCCTTGATCGACAGCTGCAGGGTACGGCCCTTGCGGTCCATGCCCACGAACTTGGCTTCGACCTTGTCGCCGACCTTCAGGTGCTGGGTGGCGTCGTCAACGCGCTCGTTGGCGATGTCGCGGGCCGAGACGTAACCTTCGATGCCGTCAGCCAGCTCGATGATCGCGCCCTTGGCGTCGACTTCCTTCACCACGCCTTCGACCTTGGAGCCCTTCGGATTGGCAGCCATGTACTGGCCGAACGGATCCTGCTCCAGCTGCTTCACGCCCAAGGAGATGCGCTCGCGCTCCGGATCGACGGCCAGGACGACGGCGTCCAGGGTATCGCCCTTCTTGAAGTTGCGAACGACGTCTTCGCCGGTGGTGTTCCAGCTGATGTCGGACAGGTGGACCAGGCCGTCGATGCCGCCGTCCAGGCCGATGAAGATGCCGAAGTCGGTGATCGACTTGATCTGGCCCGACACCTTGTCACCCTTCTTGTGGGTGGCAGCGAAGGTTTCCCACGGATTGGCGGCAACCTGCTTCATGCCCAGCGAGATGCGGCGACGCTCTTCATCGACGTCCAGCACCATCACTTCGACTTCATCACCCACCTGGACAACCTTGGACGGGTTGACGTTCTTGTTGGTCCAATCCATCTCGGAGACGTGCACCAGGCCTTCGACGCCCGGCTCGATCTCAACGAACGCACCGTAATCGGTGACGTTGGAGACCTTGCCGAAGACGCGGCTGTTGGCCGGGTAACGACGGCCGATGTTGTCCCACGGATCCTCGCCCAGCTGCTTCAGGCCCAGCGAAACGCGGTTGCGCTCGCGGTCGAACTTCAGCACGCGGACGTCCAGCTCGTCGCCGACGTTCACGACTTCCGACGGGTGACGCACGCGCTTCCACGCCATGTCGGTGATGTGCAGCAGGCCGTCGATACCGCCCAGATCCACGAACGCGCCGTAATCGGTCAGGTTCTTGACGACACCCTTCAGGATCGCGCCTTCCTGCAGCTTGTCCATCAGCTGCTCGCGCTCTTCCGAGTGCTCGCTTTCGACGACAGCGCGGCGCGAGACCACGACGTTGTTACGCTTGCGGTCCAGCTTGATGAGCTTGAACTCGAGTTCCTTGCCTTCCAGGTAGGCCGGATCGCGCACCGGGCGCACATCGACCAGGGAACCCGGCAGGAAGGCGCGGACATCCTTGATGTCCACGGTGAAACCACCCTTGACCTTGCCGCTGATGCGGCCGGTGATGGTTTCGTTCTTTTCCAACGCTTCTTCCAGCTCGTCCCACACCATCGCGCGCTTGGCCTTCTCGCGCGACAGGACGGTTTCGCCGAAGCCGTTCTCGATCGAGTCGAGGGCGACCTTGACGATGTCGCCTTCGGCGACGTCGATTTCGCCAGCGTCGTTACGGAACTGTTCGATCGGCACGATGCCTTCGGACTTCAGGCCAGCGTTGATCACCACGACGTCGCCGCGGACTTCAACAACGGTACCGCTGACGATGGCGCCCGGCTTCAGCTTGGCCAGGTTGGCCTGGCTGGCTTCAAACAGTTCGGCAAATGATTCGGTCATTAGATTTACTCTGTTGGACACATGGGTCGGTGGCGTCCCCTTCAGGGGAATGGCGACCGCCCGCCTGTTGGTCGACCCCGGAAACGCAGGTCGTGTGTAGTAGGAAAACCGCCACGCATCATTGCGCGACGGGGCTGGTACAGCACTGCTATGCGCGACCACCGCCGATGCGGCTGGCAGTGCTCCCGCGCGAACGGATCAGGCAGCCGGAACCGGAAGCAGATCCATCACTCGGGCAACGACATCATCGATGCCGATGCCTGTGGTGTCGATGAGGACAGCATCGTCTGCCGGCTTCAGGGGCGCCACGGTACGCTGAGCATCACGGGCGTCGCGGGCCATGATCTCGCGCAGGAGGTCATCAAAGTTAACAGAAACCCCCTTGTCTTTCAACTGCTTATGCCGGCGCTCGGCGCGCTCCTCGGCACTGGCGGTCAGGAAGACCTTGTAGGGGGCGTCCGGAAAGATCACCGTGCCCATGTCGCGGCCGTCGGCGACCAGGCCTGGCAGTTCCCTGAATGCGCGCTGGCGCTCCTTCAGGGCGGCCCGGACCTCCGGGATGGCGGCAATGGCCGAGGCCAGCGCCCCGGTGGTCTCCAGGCGCAGCTCGTCGGTGGCATCGGTGCCGTTGACCATGACCCGCATGGCATCGCCCTGCTCGACAAACTGAACGTGGGTGTCAAAGGTGCAGCGGACCAGCGCGGAGGCGTCGGAGGTGTCGATGTCGGCCCAGCTTGCGGCCACGCCCACCGCCCGGTACAGCGCGCCCGAATCCAGGTAATGCCAGCCCAGCCTGCGCGCGATGATGCGGCTGATGGTACCCTTGCCGGCCCCGGATGGGCCGTCGATGGTCAGGACGGGAGCGAGTGGATTCATGGGGGTCCCAGAGCGTGTGAAGAGGCCATTCTAGCCCCTGCCAGACGCCCCCAGCGGGATCTTTTGTGCAACCACTTGAAACCATGAGGAAAAGCCCGGTAGAATGGCGGGCTTGAACGAGCGTCAACTGCCGATTGTCTTTCGCATATCGCGGCCACGCTCCACCCGAACAACTACTGTTTACGCCGAGGTATGCCATGAAAGTCCTGTCCTCCCTGAAGTCGGCGAAGGCCCGTCACCGTGACTGCAAGGTCGTGCGTCGTCGTGGCAAGATCTTCGTCATCTGCAAGTCGAACCCGCGTTTCAAGGCGCGTCAGCGCTAAGCCTCACAGCCTTCCGGCTGCGGCTGGCCCTACGCGGGGCCGACCCGATGCAAGAAACCGCCTTCGGGCGGTTTTTTGTTTATGCGGCTTTTTCCTGCCGTTTTTGCTGTAATCGCCTTTCTTGACCACTGGGGAGTAGATCGAGATGAAGCGTTACCTGTCCGCCCTGGCCGTAATGGCCACCCTGGCCGCCGCCACACCGGCACTGGCCGATACCCTGCTTGTCGACCGTGCCCGCGAGAAGCCGGCCGGTGCCCTGCCCGTGCGCGGCCAGAGCATGCAGCAGGTGCAGGCGCAGTTCGGCGCGCCCAGCGAACAACTGCAGCCGCGCGGCGGGCAGAAGCGGCAGTGGCCGACCATCAACCGCTGGGTGTACCCGCAGTTCACCGTCTACTTCGAGAAGCAGAAGGTGATCGACGTGGTGGCCAACCAGGCGGACCCGAACGAAATCGGCCCGAAACCACCGATCCGTTGATCCCTTTACCCGCCGTGGGCGGGCCTGTGTAGCGAGACCATGAACCAGACCCTTCGTTTTCCTGCCGAGTGGGAAGCCCAGAGCGGCGTCCTGATTGCCTGGCCCACCGCCGACACCGACTGGGCCGACCGCCTGGGCCAGGTGGAAGAGACCTACATCGCCCTGGTCGCGGCCATCACCCGCTTCCAGCCGGTGCTGATCTGCGTGGCCGACGACGATGTGGAGACCTATGCCGAAATGCGGCTGCGCTCCAACCGCATCGACATGGACAAGGTCCACTTCACCACGGCCGCCTACGACGATACCTGGCTGCGCGACTCCGGCCCGATCACCCTGCGCCGCGCCGACGGCGGTTTCCAGCTGCTGGACTTCCGCTTCACTGGCTGGGGCGGCAAGTTCGACGCCACCCTGGATGACCAGCTGGTGGGCGTGCTCGACCAGGCTGGCGTGTTCAACGACGCCCCGGTGCGCAGCATCCCGTTCGCGCTGGAAGGCGGCGGCATCGAGACCGATGGCGAAGGCACCCTGCTGACCACCTGGAAGTGCCTGCACGAGCGCCACCCGGACCGCGACCGTGCAAGCCTGAGCGCCGACCTGGCCAACTGGCTGCAGCAGGACCGCGTGCTGTGGCTGGACCACGGCTACCTGGAAGGCGACGACACCGACGCCCACATCGACACCCTGGCCCGTTTCGCCTCGCCTGACAGCATCGTCTACCAGGCCTGCGACGACGCGAGCGACTCGCACTACGCCGAACTGCAGGCGATGGGCAACGAACTGGCCGCGCTGCGTACCAAGGATGGGAAGCCGTACCGCCTGTTCCCGCTGCCGTGGGCACAGCCGGTGATCGACGAAGGCCGCCGCCTGGCGGCGTCGTACGCCAATTACCTGATCATCAACGGCGCGGTGCTGATGCCGGCCTACGGCGATCCGGCTGATGACCTGGCCCGCGACGTGCTGGCCCAGGCCCATCCGGGCCGCGAGATCGTGCAGGTGCCCTGCCGCTCGCTGATCTGGCAGAACGGCAGCCTGCACTGCATCACCATGCAGCTGCCGGAAGGGCTGTTGAAGGCATAAGCCGGACCGGTAGCGGCCGGCCAAGCCCGGCGAGCACAGCGACGACCTGAAAATCCGCCGGGCATGGCCCGGCGCTACCGTGTGCGGACGCCATTCAGCGCGCAACACGCTGCGGCCGCCCATCCGCGCTAACATGCAGGTTTTCTCCCGCAGGAACGCCCCGCATGAACTCGCGCAGCCCCCTTACCGTCGCCCTGATCCAGGAGCGCAACCACGGTGACGCCGCCGCCAACCTGGCGGTGATCGAAGCACGCGTGGCCGAGGCGGCTGCGCAGGGTGCCAAGCTGGTGCTGCTGCAGGAACTGCACAACGGTCCGTACTTCTGCCAGCACGAGTCGGTGGACGAATTCGACCTGGCCGAATCCATTCCGGGCCCAAGCACCGAGCGCCTGGGCGCACTGGCGAAGAAGCATGGCGTGGTGCTGGTCGGCTCGCTGTTCGAGCGCCGCGCTGCCGGCCTGTACCACAACACCGCCGTGGTGTTCGAGAAGGACGGTACGCTGCTCGGCAAGTACCGCAAGATGCATATCCCGGACGACCCGGGCTTCTACGAGAAGTTCTACTTCACCCCGGGCGACATCGGCTTCAAGCCCATCGATACCTCGGTGGGCCGCCTGGGTGTGCTGGTGTGCTGGGACCAGTGGTACCCGGAAGCGGCGCGCCTGATGGCGCTGGCCGGTGCAGAACTGCTGCTGTACCCGACCGCGATCGGCTGGGACCCGGACGACGTGCAGGACGAGAAGACCCGCCAACGCGACGCCTGGGTACTGAGCCACCGCGGCCATGCCGTGGCCAATGGCCTGCCGGTGCTGAGCTGCAACCGCGTCGGCCACGAGGCGTCGCCGCTGGGCGCGTCGGGCATCCAGTTCTGGGGCAACAGCCACGTGCTCGGCCCGCAGGGCGAGTTCCTGGCCGAGGCCGGCACCGAGGCCACCGTGCTGCTGTGCGATGTCGACCTGCAGCGCAGCGAGCACGTGCGCCGCATCTGGCCGTTCCTGCGCGACCGTCGCATCGACGCGTACGGTGACCTGCTCAAGCGCTACATCGACTGAGCCGGAGCCGCGCATGGCCGTCCTCATCCGTGATGCCGGCCCGGCCGACATCGACGCGATCACCGCGATCTATGCGGTGGAAGTGACCGACTTCGTCAACACCTACGAGTACGACATTCCGGACGCGACCGAGATGCTGCGCCGCATGCGCGACATCATTGATCGTGGCTTCCCCTACCTGGTCGCCGAGATCGACGGCCAGGTGGCTGGCTATGCCTATGCCAACACCTATCGCACCCGCATTGCCTACCAGTGGACCGTGGAGAACTCGGTCTACGTCGATGCCGCGTTCCAGGGCAAGGGTGTCGGCACCGGCCTGCTGCAGGCCTTGATCGACGCCTGCGTGGCACGTGGCTACCGGCAGATGGTGGCGGTGATCGGCGAACCGACCAACACCGCCTCGATCAAGCTGCACGAACGCTTCGGCTTCGAGCTGGTGGGCGTGTTCCGCGGCCTCGGCCGCAAGCATGGCCGCTGGCTCGACACCGTGCAGATGCAGCGCGCGCTCGGCGATGGCGCCGACACCGCACCTTCCAATGAATGAACCCATGACCGAAACCCTTCCCGAGACCGGCGACGACCTGTTCGCCGGCCAGCCGGTGCGCGTCGTCGAACGCGACGGCGTGCGCTACACCCTGCTGGGCACCGCCCACGTCTCCCGCGCCAGCGTCGAGGCCGTTGAAAAAGCCATCGACAGCGGCCGCTTCGATGCCGTTGCCGTCGAGCTGGACCCGCAGCGCCTGCAGGCGCTGAGCGACCCCGACACGCTCGCCAAGCTCGACCTGGTCGAGGTGATCCGCAAGGGCCGCGTCGCCCTGTTCGCCGCCAACCTGGCTCTGTCCGCCTATCAGCGTCGCTTGGCCGAGCAACTCGACATCGAGCCCGGTGCCGAGCTGAAGCGCGCGGTGGAGCTGGCGCGCGAGCGCAACCTGCCGGTGCACCTGATCGACCGCGAGGTCGGCCTGACCTTCCGTCGTGCGTCGCAACGGCTGGGCTTCTTCGGCAAGCTGAAGCTGGTTGCCGGCCTCGGCGCCGGCCTGTTCTCGTCCGAGGAAGTGGGCGAGAACGAGATCGAGAAGCTCAAGCAGGGCGACATGCTGGAATCGAGCTTCGGTGAGTTCGCCAGCGAGAGTCCGGCGCTGTACGAAACCATCATCGGCGAGCGCGACCGCTACATGGCCACCCGTCTGCGCGAAGAACGCGACCCGCACCAGCGCGAAGTGCTGGCAGTGGTCGGAGCCGGCCACCTGGCGGGTCTGGCACGCCACCTGGAAACCGACACCGAGGCACCGGCGCCGCTGCGCGCCGAGCTGGAGGCGGTGCCGAAGAAGCGCAACATCCCGTGGTTCACGCTGGGCATCCTGGCGATCGTGGCGACCGGCATCGGCGTAGGCTTCTACCGCGGCGGCCTGGGCGTAGGCACCGAGCTGCTGGCAACCTGGGCGATGTATACCGGCGGCCTGGCCGGCCTGGGCTGCCTTCTGGCCGGCGGTCACCCGTTGAGCATCCTCACCGCGATCGCGGTGGCCCCGTTCAAGCCGTTCCGCCTGAGCATCCCGACCGGCGCCTTCTCGGCACTGGTGGAAGCGCGTGTGCGCAAGCCAGCCTACGAGGACTTCCTGAAGCTGCGCGACGATGCGCAGAGCCTGAAGGGCTGGTACCGCAATCGCGTTACCCGCGTGGTGCTGACCTTCATGCTGACCAACATCGGCAGCATGCTCGGCCTGTGGCTGACCACGTTCAAGGTGTGGGGCAAGGTCGCCGGGTAAGCCTTTCAACCGGCCACGGAATCTGTAGCGCCCGAGCCCATGCCCGGGCGATGCCGCAACGCGGCGAACAGCAGCCGAGCATGGCTATGCCGGCCGTCCTGGCCGACACCCTCCGGACCGTCGCAAGCGACGTTGGCAGCGGCTCCTGCCGTTGCCTTCGGCTCTACAGAGACAAACAGACGCGGCGAGCAGAAAAAAAGGGGGAGGCCGCCCCACTACGACCGGCCTCCCCCACACCACAACACGTTGACGTGCGTTACAGCCGGGCAGCGCCCGGCTCTACCATTTCCACTCCACGCGCGCGGCGGATCAGCCGCGTCACGGCATTGCGCAGGTCATCGAGCACCGCGTAGATCGTCGGCAGGAACAGCAGGCTGACCACGGTCGAGAACGCCAGGCCGCCGGCAATCGCGCGCGCCATCGGCGAGTACTCCGGGCCATTGCCGAACATCTGCGTGTCGGTCAGCGAGATCGGCACCATCGCCAGGATCGCCGTGCCCATGGTCATCATGATCGGGCGCAGGCGTTCGCGTGAGCCTTCCACCAGCGCCTGGGTACGGCCCATGCCGCTGCGCCGCAGGTTGTTGATGTGCTCGATCATCACGATGCCGTTGTTCACCACCACGCCCATCAGCACCAGGATGCCGATGAAGGACATGATCCCGAACGAGGTGCCGGTGATCCAGAACAGCCAGAACACGCCGAAGATCGAGAACAGCACGCCACTCATGATCGCTGCCGGGAACAGCAGCGACTCGAACACCGCCGCCATCACCACATAGATCATCACCAGTGCGATCAGCAGGTTGAACACCATCTGCTGCATCGCCTCGTCGTCGTTGCCGTAGTCGCCGCCATCGAAGGTGAAGCCGTAGCCCGCCGGGAAGTTCATCGGCTTGAGCACGGCCTCTATCGCCTTGCGCCCGTCCGGTGCGGTGACCTTCCCGGCCAGGTTGGCCTTGATGGTCAATGTCGTCTGACGGTTGGTACGGCCGATCTGGGTGGCCGACGAACCAACGTCCACGGTGACCAGACTCAGCAGCGGCACGCTGCGGCCATCGCCGGTACGCACGCTGAAACCGGCCAGGTCTTCCGGGCTGCTCTGCTCGGCGCCGGCAAAGCGCACCCACACCGGCACTTCATTGTCACCGCGGCGGAACTCGCGCATTGGGGCACCGCGCAGCGCCAGGCCGACGAAGCTGGCCACCTGTTCGGCGTTGAAGCCGAACGCTGCGGCACGCTCACGGTCGACGCGCACCTTCAGCTCGCCGCCCTTCTCGCCATTGTCGATGCGCACGTCCCGCAGTTCGGCACGCTGCGCCAGCAACGGCACCACTTCCTGGCCGATCTCATGCAGCATCGAGCTGGAATCGCCGACCAGCTGCACCTGCACGCCCTGGTTGCCGCCACCCCCGCCATCGCCGCCCTGGTTGCCGACGAAATAGTCGGTGCGGGCGGACTTCGGCAGGCCCTTGCGCAACTCTTCCTGCAGCGCCTTGATGTCCTTGGCGTACTTCTCGTCCAGGGTGACCACCGTGGAGCTGCCTTCCTGCTCGCTGTACCAGGAGTACACCTGCTTGACGTGCAGGCGCTCGCGGTTCTGGTCGATCCAGCTCTCCACGCGCGCCACTTCCTCGGACATCTGCCGGTAGGTGTAGGCGCCCTTCCACATGTAGCCGATGAAGATGTCCTTGCCGCCCTCGCCACCGAACATGTCGACCTTGGTCAGTTTCATCGGCACCAGGCTGACCAGCACCACCAGCAGGATGCCGAGCAGGCTCCAGCCGCGGTGATGCAGTGACCAGTCCAGCAGCTGTGCATAGCGCCGTTGCAGACGCGCGATCAGGCCGGTCTGCGAGTGCACCAGCTTGGGTGTGGCCATGCGTGCGGACAGCATCGGAATCAGGCTGACCGCGACCAGCCACGAGGCCAGCAGCGAGACCGAGATGGTGATCGCGATCTGCGCCATGAAGATGCTGATGTTGTTGGTCTCGCCGAACAGGTTCGGCACGAACACGATGCAGTGGCACAGCGTACCGGCGCTGAGCGCGATGGCCACGTTGCGGGTACCGATGATCGATGCCAGCCGTGGCTGCCCCGGCATGCGCTCGCGCTCCTGGTAGATGCTCTCCACCACCACCACGGCGTTGTCGACCAGCATGCCCACGGCCAGCAGCAGGCCCATCATGGTCAGGATGTTCAGCGTCACCCCGACGAAGTACATGAAGCCCAGGGTGATGGTGAAGCAGATCGGAATGGCCAGGGTCACCATCAGCGTCGACGGCCAATGGCGCAGGAAGAAGAACAGCACCGTCACCGACAGGATCAGGCCGACCGCACCGGCTTCGGCCAGTTCCAGCAGCGACGAGGTCACCGCCTTGCCCTGGTTGTCGATCACCTTGATCTGCACGTCGCGCATCGACGGCTGCGCGCGGATCGCCTCGACTTCGGCCAGCGCCGCACGCGAGACGTCCACCAGGTTGGCACTGCGCTCCTTGAAGATATCCAGGCCCACCGCCGGGTTGCCGTCCAGACGGCGCCCGTAGTTCATCCGCGCCGGCTTCAGGCGCACGTCGGCGATATCGCCCAGGCGCAGACCCTTGGCGTTGATCACCAGCTCGCGCATTTCCTGCAGGTCGGTGATCTCGCCCACCGGCTGCACGCGCACGCGCTGGCCGTTGTCGTCGATCTGACCGGCCGAGATCGAGAAGTTCAGCGTGCGCAGGCGCTCGCTCAGCTCGTTGATGCTCAACCCATGCGCGTTGAGCCGGTTCGGATCGATGGCGATCTCCACCTCGTTCGGCGGTGCACCGGTGATATCGACGCGGGCCACACCGGGAATACGCTCGATGCGCCGCTTGAACTCACGGTCGAGCATGTCATAGGCAGTGGTCAGGTCGGTGGTGCTGGCCAGCCGCACCTTCAGTACCGGCTGGTCACTGCTGGACCACTTGAACACGTTGTAGCGCTGCAGGTCGTCGGGCAGGTCGCTGCGGATCGCATCGATACGCTCGCGCGCGTCGGACGCCGCAATGGCGATGTCGCGGTCCCAGTCGCTGAACTCGATGTAGATCAGCGCCGCCTCGGAGGTGGCCGATGAGCGCATGCGCTTGATGCCGGTCATCGTCGCCAGCGACTCCTCGACCGGGCGGATGATGGTCCGCTCCACTTCCTCGGGCGTCGAACCGGTGTATGGGATCTGCACGAACAGGAACGGCGCGGAGATGTCCGGCAGCGCCTCCAACGGCAGCCGGAACGAAGCGATCAGGCCGATCACCACCAGCGACACGAAGCACATGATGGTGGTGACCGGGCGGCGGATGGAGAACTCGGCAACGCTCATGCCGGCTCCTCCACACCTGCCGTGCCGCCCTCGTCGCCATGCAGGCCTTCACCGGCATGCTTGCGGCCGCGCTCACGGTAGTAGGCGTCGCCGCGACGATCCATCAGGTCGTACACCACCGGGATCACCAGCAGCGTCAGCAGCGTCGACACCAGCAGGCCACCGATCACGGTGATCGCCATCGGTGCACGCACTTCGGCGCCCTCGCCCATCGCCACCGCCAGCGGCAGGAAGCCGAACAGCGTGCACAGCGTGGTCATAATGATCGGGCGCAGGCGCGAACGCGCGCCTTCCACCAGCGCCTCATGCTTGGCCACGCCGGCTTCGCGCAGCTGGTTGACCTTGTCGATCAGGATGATCGCGTTCTTGGTGACCAGGCCGACCAGCAGGATCAGGCCGATGAACACCACCACCGAGATGGGCTTGCCGGTCAGCATCAGCGCCAGGATCGCG
This sequence comes from Stenotrophomonas maltophilia group sp. RNC7, assembly GCF_030910085.1. Taxonomy (NCBI): domain Bacteria; kingdom Pseudomonadati; phylum Pseudomonadota; class Gammaproteobacteria; order Lysobacterales; family Lysobacteraceae; genus Stenotrophomonas; species Stenotrophomonas maltophilia group sp. RNC7. The sequence continues at coordinate 138,252 of NZ_JAVFVN010000648.1, forward strand.
CCGACCAGCGCCAGCGGGATGGTGAACAGGATCACGAACGGGTGCAGCAGCGACTCGAACTGCGAGGCCATCACCAGATAGACCAGGAAGATCGCCAGTCCAAAGGCGAAGATCAGCGACTTCGCCGCCTGCGCCAACTCCTCGCCCTGGCCACCGATGTGCAGGCCAACGCCCGCGCCCAGCGGCTGCTCGGCCACCATCTGCTGCACTTCGCGCATGGCTGCGCCAAGGTCGATGTCGCGCAGGTTGGCCGATACCACCGCCACCCGGGTCTGGTCGGCACGATGGATCTCGCTGGGGCCGGTGGTGGCGACCACGTCGGCCACCGCGTCCAGGGTCACCGGGCGGGTGCTGCCCGGGTTGACGATCAGCCGGCGGATGCTCTCGACGCTGGCGCGGTCACCTTCCTGGGCACGCACCAGCACGTCGATCTTGCGATCACGGAAGCTGTAGCGGGTGGCGACGTCGCCGCGCACCTTCTTCACCACCACGTCGGCGATCTGGCGGGTGGTCAGGCCCAGCGCACCCGCGCGTTCCTGGTCGAAGCGGATCTGGATTTCCGGGAACCCCTCTTCCACCGTCGATTTCACGTCGGCGTAGTGCGCATTGCCGCGCAGCATCGCCGCCAGGCGTTGCCCGGCCACTTCCAGGGTGGCCATGTCCTGCCCGCGCAGTTCGATTTCCAACGGCGTGGAGAAGCTGAACAATGCCGGCCGCGCGAAGTCGACCTGGGCGCCCGGGTGCTGGCTCATGGTGCCGCGCAGGCGCTCGGTGATTGCTGCTTCGGTGCGCGCGTTGCCACCACCTTCCATCACCACAGTCAGCTTGCCGATGTTCTCACCGCTTTCGGTCGGACTGGCATCCAGCCGGGTGCCGCTGCCACTGACGCCATACAGCGAGGCCACGCCCTCCCCCTTGCCGTGCGCCAGCTGCAGCTCGCGCACCAGCGCATCGGTCTGCTTCAGCGGCGTGCCGGCCGGCAGCTTCACCGTCATTTCGAACCGGTCCTGCGCCAGCTGCGGAATCAGGTCCGCGCCAAGCATTGGTACCAGCGCCATGGTCGCCACGAAGATGATGGCTGCCACGCCCAGCACCTTGCCGGGATGCGCCAGCGCACTCGGCAGCAGGCGCAGGTAGCCTCGCTCGGCGCCTGCATAGGGTTTCATCGCCAGGTCGCTGGCCTTGCGCATTACCGGGCCGACCACTGCCACCACGCCACGCCACACGCGCACGACAAGCCAGGCCAGCGCATAGAAGCTCCAGCGCACGCTGGCAACCACGCCACGGCGGCCCAGCGCGACCGGCTTCTGCCAGCGCTTTTGCGGCTGCCATACTGAGTTCGGCGCCTCTTCCGGGAACGCCAGCGGTGGCCGCCCCTTCAGCGAGCTCAGCATCGGGATCAGGGTCATCGACACCAGCAGCGAGATCGCGATGGCGATCGCCACGGTCAGCGCCTGGTCGCGGAACAGCTGCCCGGCGATGCCGTCGACGAACACCAGCGGCAGGAACACCGCGATGGTGGTCAGGGTCGAGGCGACCACCGCCATGCTCACTTCACGGGTGCCGGCGATCGCCGCCTGCAGGATGCCCAGGCCACGCTCACGGGCCTTGGCGATGCTCTCCAGCACCACGATCGAGTCATCCACCACCAGGCCGGTGGCCAATGCCAGACCGCCCAGCGACATCACGTTCAGGCTCAGCCCGAGCTGGCCCATGAAGAAGAACGTGGCGATGATCGAGACCGGCAACGACAGGCTGATCACGAACGTGCTCCAGCCATCGCGCAGGAACAGGAAGATGATCAGGATCGCCAGCAGGCCACCGATCACGGCATCCTTCTTGACGTCGGCGATGGCGTGCTCGATGAAGCGCGACTGGTCCTCGATGGTGGTCAGCTCGACATCGGACGGGAACGTGCCCTTGATCTGCTCCAGGCGCTTGCGCAGCGCTTCGGCGGTCGACACGGTGTTGGCATCACCTTCCTTGTAGATGGCCAGCTCGACCGCCTCCTTGCCGCCCAGGCGGATGATCGCTTCGCGCTCCTTGTAGCCCTGGCGCACGGTGGCCACGTCCTTCAGGCGCACCGGCACGCCGTTGGCGACCACGCTGGAGCCGCCGCCGGATGATGCGCTCTGTGCCGCCGACGCCGCCGCGATGGCTGCAGCCGAACCGGTCGACGCGGCGATGTTGAACATCTGCTGCAGCGCCGAGTCGGCTGCACTGCCGTTCGAACCCTGGGTGGTGACCAGCAGGTTGCGGATTTCCTCGAGGTCGGCGAACTGGTTGACGGTACGCACCAGGAAGCGCTGGGAGCCCTCTTCCAGGCGACCGCCGGAGATGTTGATGTTCTCGTCCTTGAGACGCTTGATGACGGTGTCGATCGGCAGGTTCAGCTGCGCCAGCTTCTGCTGGTCGATGTCGACCTGGATCTCGTCCTCCAGTCCACCGCCCACCTTCACTGCTGCCACGCCGGTGACCGGCTCGAGCTTCTTCTTCAGGTCTTCATCGGCATAGCGGCGCAGGCCGGTCAGCTCGCGGACCGCGTCGGCATCGCTGGCCGGCGCGACCTTGTTGGACAGCACCAGGCGCATGATCGGCTCGGTGGACGGATTGAAGCGCAGCAGCACCGGGGCCTTGGCCTCCAGCGGCAGGTTCAGCGCTTCCATCTTGTCACGCACCTCCAGGCTGGCCTGGTCCATGTTGGTGCCCCAGGCGAACTCCAGCACCACATCGCTCTGGCCGGTGCGCGAGACCGACTTCAGCTTGCGCAGGTTCTTGACCACGCCCACCGCTTCTTCAACCGGCTGGGTGATCAGGGTTTCGATTTCGGTCGGCGCCGCACCGGTGTATTCGGTGCGCACGGTCAGCGTCGGGTAGCTCAGGTCGGGCAGCAGGTTGACCTTGAGGTTGCCGAGCGCGATCAGGCCGAACAGCAGCAGGGTGACCGTGCACATGGCGATGGTCACGCGGCGGCGCGTGGCGAATTCCACCAGGCCGCCGCGCATGCCGGCGGCGGCGCCGTCGCTCGCCGGCGAGGCACCGTGGTCGTGGCCCGGGGCGGTCATTGCTTGCTCCCGGCCTTGTCTGCGGGCTTGGCGGCCGCCGCGACCGCCTTCGCCTTCGGATCGGCGATCACCTGCACTGCGGTGCCGTCGCGCAGCGCGACCTTGCCGGCGGTGACCACCTGATCACCGGCCGCCAGGCCATCACGGATCTCCACCCACGGGCCCTCGGCGTAACCCAGCTTGACCGGAACGCGTGCGACCTTGCCTTCGCGCACGCGGAACACCGCAGGTTCACCGTCATCGAGCAACGCCAGGCGCGGCACCACCAGCGCATCGGCACGCTGGTCGTAATCGATGCGGATGCGGCCGAACATGCCGGGCTGCAGCGCGTGGGCGGCGCCATCGAAGGCACTGACCACGCGAAACGTGCCGCTGCCCGAGTCCACCACCGGCGCGATGCGGTCAACGGTGCCGGTGAAGCTCTGGCCCGGCAGTGCGTCGGCCGCCAGCGTCACCGGCTGGCCGGCGCGCAGGGTGGCCAGCTCACGTTCGGGTACGTTGAGGGTGGCCTCCAGCCGCGAGTTGTCGACGATGCGGAAGATCGGTGTATTGATCTGCACGAAGTTGCCGGTCTTGATCGAGCGTGAGGCGATCACACCGGAGATCGGTGCCACGACCGTGGTGTAGGACAGCTCCAGCGTGGCCAGGCGGTACTGCGCACGGACGTTCTCCAGATCGTAGCGCAGCTGGTCGACATCGGCGGCGCTGACCATCTGCTGGCCGACCAGCTTCTGTGCGCGCTGGTAGTTGTTTTCCAGCTTGCGCATCTGCGCTTCGCTCTGCGCCACGGCCAGGCGCGCGCGGTCCGGGTCCAGCCGCACCAGCGGCTGGCCGGCGGTGACCCGCTGCCCTTCCTCGACCAGCACCGCCAGGGCTACGCCGGAGGTCTTGGCGACCACCTGCGACTCGGCACGTGGCTCCAGCGCCGCGGTGCCGGTGTAGCTGGCTGCGACGGCACGATGGCTGGCCACCGCCACTTCGACCGGGACTGCGTCGACCTTCTTCTCCTCCTTGGTCTCGGCAGCCTTGGCTTCGGAATTGGGCCCTGCGGCGCAACCGCCCAGCAGCAGGGAGGTGGAGATCAGCAGTGCGGCAGCGCAGATTCCGCTGCGACGGCCGGACAGGAAGGTTGGGTGCGACATCGTCAGTTCCCTGGAGGATGCGTGGGCAGGTGTGGTAGCAAAGTAATGCACCACTTCACGGCAACACCATATCCCAAAGGTCATGGTGTCTTCACGCCGCTGGTCGGCCCGCCCCCATTTCAGCTAGATGAAACCTGAGGCTATACTCGGGTCGTTCCGTACCCCACGCCGGAACGACCAGACCCGAATCCCCGGAAACGACACCATGCGCCCGCAGCCGCTCGCCGCTTGTCTCGCTCTGGCCGTCCTCCTGCCCCTTGGGGCCGCCGCACAGCCCGCTCCCGCTCCTGCCACACCCGCCCCGGCGCCTGCCGCCGCGCCGGCGCCTGCCACGCCCACCGGCAACTTCGACAATGGCCGTGTCCTGGCCTACACCTGCCAGGGGTGCCACGGCATCACCGGCTACAAGAACGCCTACCCCAGCTACCGGGTGCCGAAGATCGGCGGCCAGACCCAGCAGTACCTGGCCCAGGCCCTGACCGAGTACCGCCAGGGCAAGCGCCGGCATCCGACGATGCAGGCGCAGTCGATGAGTTTCAGCGAACAGGAGATCGCCGATCTCTCTGTTTACCTGTCCACCGTCAAGTAAGGCCCGCCCATGTCGAAAGCCGCGCATCCGATGCGTCACGCCATCGCCCTGTCCGTTGCCCTGCTGCTGGCGGCCTGTTCGCAGTCGCAGGTGGAAAACAGCGAGAAATCCGCCGCCGACCCGGGCCATGCCAGCGGCGAACACGGCTCTTCGTCCTCCGCCGGCCTGCCGGCAGGCCGCGAGGCCGCCGGTGAAGCCCGCGCCAAGGTGAAGGGCAAGGCCACCAACCAGAGCTGCATCGACTGCCATGGGGCCGACGGCAATGCGCCGATCGATCCGACCTATCCGAAACTGGGTGGCCAGTACGGCGACTATCTGGCGCATGCGCTGCAGGCCTACCGCGCCGGCGACCGCCAGCATGCGCTGATGACGCCGCAGGCGAAGGACCTGAGCGATCAGGACATCGCCGATCTGGCCGCGTATTTCGGCAGCCGGCCGAGCCAGTTGCGGGATCTGCACGGGGTCAAATGACGGTCGGCCCCCCCGGCCGGTGCGGACCGTCGGTTGGTAGGCGCGGACCGTTGGTCCGCACAGATTCCGGATATCCACGCATGGCGTGGATCTGCTGAGCCGAGCGTGGGCTCGGCTCTACATCAATCGGCGCAACCGCTGGCGCCGGTCAACGCTCAGCCTTCCAGCTCTTCCCAGCGCGCGTACGCGGCATCCAGCTCGGCCTGCACCTTGGCCAGCTGCTGGGTGTGCGCGGTCACTTCGGCACTGCTGCGGGTGTAGAACGACGGATCGTTCATCGCCGAGGTCAGCCCTTCGACATCGCTTTCCAGCTTCTCGATGGTCTTCGGCAGCTGCTCCAGCTCGCGCGCTTCCTTGTAGGCCAGCTTGCGCTTGGGCGCAGCCGGGGTGGCAGCAGCCGGTGCGGCAGGTGCTGCGGCTGCCGGCTTGGCGGCGGGGGTCGCGGCAGGTGCTGCCACGCTGGCCGCATAACGCTGCCAGTCGCTGTAGCCACCGACGTACTCGCCGATCACGCCGTCGCCTTCCATCACCAGCGTGGAGGTCACCACGTTGTCGATGAAGTCACGGTCGTGGCTGACCAGCAGCAGGGTGCCGGTGTACTCGCCCAGCAGCTCTTCCAGCAGCTCCAGGGTTTCCACGTCCAGGTCGTTGGTCGGTTCGTCCATCACCAGCAGATTGGACGGCTGCGCGAACAGCTTGGCCAGCAGCAGGCGGTTGCGTTCGCCACCGGACAGGCGGGTGATCGGCGCGCGCGCGCGCTCGGGGGTGAACATGAAGTCCTGCAGGTAGGCATGCACGTGCTTGCGCTTGCCGTTGAACTCGAGGAAATCGCGGCCTTCGGCCACGTTCTCGATCGCGCTCCAGTCTTCGCGCAGCACCGCGCGGTACTGGTCGAAATAGGCGATCTGCAGGTTGGTGCCGGCGTTGACTTCGCCCTTGGCCGGCTGCAGCTCGCCCAGCAGCAGCTTCAGCAGCGTCGTCTTGCCGCTGCCGTTGGGGCCGATCAGGCCGATGCGGTCGCCGCGCATGATGGTGGTGGTGAAGTCGCGGACCATGGTGCGCTCACCGAAGGCGAACGAAATATCCTTGACGTCGATGACCTTCTTGCCGGAGCTGATGCCCTGCGCGGCTTCCATCTTGACGTTGCCGCTGAGATCACGGCGCTGCGAACGCTCCACGCGCATCGCCTTCAGGCGGCGCACGCGGCCCTCATCGCGGGTGCGGCGCGCCTTGATGCCTTGGCGGATCCAGACTTCTTCCTGCGCCAGCAGCTTGTCGAAGCGCGCGTTCTCCTGCGCCTGCGCGTTGAGGCGTTCCTCCCGGCGACGCTCGTAGTTGGCCCAGTCGCCCGGCCAGCTTGTGACCTGGCCACGGTCGATCTCGACGATGCGGGTGGCCAGTGCACGCAGGAAGCGGCGGTCATGGGTAACGAACACTACGCTGCCGCTCCAACCCTTCAGGAACGCTTCGAGCCAGTCGATGGCTTCGATATCGAGGTGGTTGGTCGGTTCGTCCAGCAACAGCACGTCGGGGCTGGACACCAGCGCGCGGGCGAGCAGCACGCGGCGCTTCATGCCGCCGGACAGGCGGCCGAACTCGGCCTCGCCGTCCAGGTCGAGCTTGGTCAGGGTTTCGCTGACGCGCTGGTCCAGGCCCCAGCCGTTGGCGGCGTCGATCTTGGCCTGCACGTTGCCCAGGGCTTCGCCATCGAAGACCTCGGCATGGCTGAGATGGTGGAACTCGGCCAGCCACTGGCCCAGTTCACCGAGGCCATCGGCGACGACGTCGAACACCGAGCCGGCGGCGCCATGTGGCACTTCCTGCTCCAGGCGGGTGACGCGCACGCCCTGCTGCACACGGACTTCGCCGTCATCGGGCTTGTGGTCGCCGGACAGCAGCTTGAGCAGGGTGGATTTGCCGGCGCCGTTGCGGCCGATCAGGGCGATGCGTTCGCCCGGCTCGATCGACAGTTCGGCCTTTTCCAGCAACAACGGGCCGCCGACGCTGAAGTCGACGTTCTGCAGAGTAATCAGAGGCATCCGGATATTGTACGGGTTGGGGGCGTCGGCCGGGTTGCACCCGGCACCCGCGGTAGTGCCGGCCGCTGGCCGGCAACCTCAACGGCAACGTCAAAAGCTGGTTTCCTGTGGGACGGCGGGGCGCGGATCCCGTCGTGGAATTCGCGCTGTGCGGATGGATCCCGGCTACCCCACCTCCCCCAGCAACGCCTGCAACCCGGGCAGCCATTGCTTGCCGGGGTGGCGCACCAGCCACAGGGTGCGCTGAAGGGCGGGCAGCGGCGTCTCGAGCACGCGCAGACGACCCAGCGCCAGCGGCTCTTCCAGCGCGTGACGCGAAAGGCAGGCCAATCCGAGGCCGGCGATCGCAGCCTGCTTGATCGCTTCGGTATTGCCCAGCTGCAGGGTCTGGGCGAAACCTCGCAGATGCGGCAACAGGGCCTGCTCCACCGCTTCGCGGGTGCCGGAGCCCGGCTCACGCAGCAGCCAGCGTGCGCGGCGCAGTTCGTCCAGCGTCCAGCGCGGCGGCGCGTCGGCGGCGGCGACGATCACCAGCGGATCCTGCTGCCAGGCCGTGACCTGCAAACCGCGTTCATGGCACGGGCCTTCGATCAGGCCCGCGTCCACATCCAGGCGCTGCACGGCGGCGACTACGCCGGCACTGTTGTCGATGCGCAGGTCGACCTCGGCCTGTGGCGCCTGCCGCAGCAGTTCCGCAATGCGCGGCGGCAGCAGGTAGTTGCCGATGGTGGTACTGGCGGCCAGCACCAATCGCAGCGGTGCTCCCTGCGATGGGTCGCCGCCGGCGGCCAGCTGCCGCTCCAGATCGGCGGCATTGACCAGCAGGGTGCGCGCCGGCTCCAGCAGTGCGCGGCCGTGCCCGTTCAGCGCCAGGCGACGGCCGATGCGGTCGAACAGCGGCGTACCGAAGTGCGCCTCCAGTTCCTGCAGCGCGGCGCTGCTGGCCGACTGCGAGAGCGCGATGGCCTGGCCGGCGGCGGTGGTGCTGCCGTGGTCGGCGATGGCAACGAAAACCTCAAGCTGGCGCAGGGTCAGGCGCATGCAGATTACCCATACTATAGGTAGATTTCACCCATATTATTCGTTTTACAGGTCATGGACGAAGGCGCACGCTTGCCTCGTCACTACAGCCCTACCCCTGCCATGAACGCCCCCGCCCTCTCCCCCTGGTCCCTGCCCGCCCTGCGCCAGCGCTGGCAGCCGCGCCTGCCCGGCCTTCTGCTGGTGGGCCTGATCGCGGCGGCATCGCTGTACCTGGCCGAGCTTCCCTGGCTGCAGGCGCATGGCCTGAGTGCACTGACCGTCGCCATCGTGGGCGGCATCGTGGTCGGCAACACGCTCTACCCGCGGCTGGCACCGAGCAGCGCGGCCGGCGTCGGTTTCTCCAAGCACTGGCTGCTGCGTGCCGGCATTGTGCTGTACGGCCTGCGCCTGACCTTCCAGGACATCGGTCATGTCGGCGTCAGCGGCGTGCTGATGGACGTGCTGGTGGTCGCCAGCACCTTCGGCCTGGCCTGTTGGCTGGGCGTACGTGTGTTCAAGATGGAACGCGAGGCGGCAATGCTGATCGGCGCCGGCAGCGCGATCTGCGGTGCGGCAGCGGTGATGGCCGCCGAACCGGTGGTGCGCGGCCGCGCGGCACAGGTCACGGTGGCGGTGTCGACGGTAGTGGTGTTCGGCACGCTGGCGATGTTCCTGTACCCCGCCCTGTATGCGCTGGTGCAATCGCACGGCTGGCTGGCGATGGACGCACGGCAGTACGGCCTGTTCACTGGTGCGACGGTGCACGAAGTGGCGCAGGTGGTGGCCGCAGGCCGCACGGTCAGCGAGGCCGCCGCCGATACCGCGGTGATCACCAAGATGGTGCGGGTGATGCTGCTGGCGCCGTTCCTGGTCGCGTTGTCGTTGTGGCTGGCGCGTGGCGGGAAGGCCAGCGCCGACGGCAGCAAGGCGCGCATCGTAGTGCCGTGGTTCGCGTTCGGTTTCGTGGCGGTGGCCGGTTTCAACTCGCTGCACCTGCTGCCGGCTGGCCTGCAGGCCGGGCTGGTGCAGCTGGATACTGTGCTGCTGGCGATGGCGATGGCCGCACTGGGCCTGACCACCCATGTCTCGGCGCTGCGCCAGGCCGGCCTGAAGCCACTGCTGCTGGCGCTGATCCTGTTCGCCTGGCTGCTGTTCGGTGGCCTGGTGATCCACCAGGGTGTGTTGGCGGTGCTGGGCTGAGCAGGAGCGTACCGACCAGGGTCGGCGCCCACCCGTAGATCCACGTCATGCATGGATGGCGGCTCCAATTGGGGATCAGAGCCCTTTCCTGCGGAAAGGGATCCGACCCCGCCCTATTAGACGGGACCGGCCACGCGGGCGGGTACAATGCGCCATGACTGATTTCTCGACCCTGCCGCTGAGCCCGGCCCTGCAGCCCGGCCTGGACGCCCTCGGCTACACCACCCTCACCCCCGTGCAGGCGCAGAGCCTGCCGGCCATCCTGGATGGCCGCGATGTGATCGCACAGGCGCCGACCGGCAGCGGCAAGACCGCCGCCTTCGGCCTGGGCCTGCTGCAGGCCATCGACCCCAGCCTGATCCGCGTGCAGGCGCTGGTCCTGTGCCCGACCCGCGAACTGGCCGACCAGGTCGGCAAGCAGATCCGCAAGCTGGCCACCGGCATTCCCAACCTGAAGCTGTTGCTGCTGGTGGGTGGCGTGCCGCTGGGCCCGCAGCTGGCCTCGCTGGAAGGCCACGATCCGCACGTGGTGGTCGGTACGCCCGGCCGCGTGCAGGAGCTGGCACGCAAGCGCGCGCTGAATCTTGGCGCGGTGCGCACGCTGGTGCTGGACGAGGCCGACCGCATGCTCGACATGGGCTTCGAGGAGCCCATCCGCGAGATCGCCGGCCGCACCCACAGGGATCGCCAGAGCCTGCTGTTCTCCGCCACCTTCCCCGACAGCATCCGCGCCATGGCGCGTGACCTGCTGCGCGACACGGTGGAGGTGACCGTGGAAGGTGCCGACCAGGCACCGGCCATCCGCCACCTGTTCTGCGAGGTGGAACCGGCGCATCGCCAGAAGGCGCTGGCCGGCCTGCTGTTGAAGTACACGCCGGAATCGGCGGTGGTGTTCTGCAATACCCGCAAGGACGTGGACGAAGTGGCCAACTCGCTGCAGCAGTTCGGCTTCTCCGCACTCGCCCTGCACGGCGACATGGAGCAGCGCGACCGTGAGGAAGTGCTGTTGCGGCTGGCCAACCGCAGCTGCAACGTGCTGGTGGCCAGCGACGTGGCTGCACGCGGCCTCGATGTGGAAGAGCTGGCGGCGGTGATCAATTACGAGCTGCCGACCGACGTGGAGAGCTACCAGCACCGCGTGGGCCGTACCGGCCGTGCCGGTGCCAGCGGCCTGGCGATCAGCCTGGTGGCTGGCCGCGAAAAGACCCGCGCCGAAGCCATCGAAGCGCAGATGGGGCAACCGCTGGATTGGCAGAAGACGCCACTGGCGACCTCGCGCCCGGCCGAGTTGCCGCAGGCGGCGATGCGCACCCTGCGCATCGACGGCGGCAAGACCGACAAGCTGCGCCCGGGCGACATCCTCGGCGCACTGACCGGCGATGCCGGCCTGTCGAGCAAGTTCATCGGGAAGATCGCGATCTTCCCGACCCGCTCCTATGTGGCGATCGCGCGTGAACAGGCCAACAAGGCCGTCGCCAGGCTGGAAGCCGGCAAGATCAAGGGCCGTCGCTTCCGCGTGCGGATGATGTGATTGAAGCCGCGTTGCCAACCATGGTTGGCAACGACCGGCTCCCGGTTCTTCGCTCTGGTAGATGCCAACCCCGGTTGGCATTCACCCTTCGATCAGAACACCAGTTCGGTGTGCAGTGGCAAGCCCGCCTCCCAGCGGGCCCGGCCGCCCAGGCCGTCGAGCTCGACCAGCACGCCTGCACCGACCACTTCAACACCCAGGCGGCGAACCAGCGACAACGCAGCGACCAGCGTGCCGCCGGTGGCCAGCACGTCATCGATGATCGCGACGCGGGCACCGGACGGCAACGCGTCGGCGTGCACTTCGATGCAGTCGCTGCGGTACTCCAGCGTGTATTCCTCGCGCAGCACCTGGCCCGGCAGCTTGCCCGGCTTGCGCACCGGCACGAAGCCCACGCCCAGCTCCAGTGCCATCGCGGCGCCAAGGATGAAGCCACGCGATTCGATACCGATCACCGCGTCCAGCTTCTGGTCGCGCCAGCGGTCGGCCATCGCGGTGATGGCACCGCGGAAGTCCTCGCTATGGGCGAGCAGCGGCATGATGTCCTTGAAGAGGATGCCGGGCTTGGGGAAGTCGGCGATGTCGCGCAGGCGGGAGGCCCACTGCGGAACGACGATGGCGTCGGTCATGTCACATTGGCTATCTGATGGCGGCATAGGGTACCTGTTCCGGGCGCCGGCTGCCTGTTGGGGGTGTCGGCAGGGCTGCGCCCTGCACCTGCGGAAGCTTCAAGCAACGGCAACGGCAGAAGCTGGTTTCCTGTGGGATGGCGGGGTGGATCCGATGGCGGGAGACGCCGTAAACCCGTCCATGAAGTGACCCCCGGGAGTTGGACATCAGATCCAACCCCGAGGGATACATGAACAGATACGACGCGCGTTTCAAACTGCAGGTCGCCAAAGAGGCCTGCAAGACCTCCACATCGGTCAAAGCC